>NZ_JCACKM010000296.1:4565-82126 GCF_059505385.1 Desmonostoc vinosum | reverse complement strand
TGTTTTTGTATCCCTACTCCCTACTCCCTACTCCCTACTCCCTGTTTTTGTAATTCATAATTTGTTATTAAGATACATATAAAAAATACGATCTACTGATTTACAATACGTTAGCTCTTAAAATAATACCTGATTGGGCAAATTGTTATTAGTAGAAATTTTTGAAAGCGATGAGGAAGTAAGGGAACAAGGGAGGAATTACTTCCTAATCCTCCTCATCTCCCCTATCTCCCTTATCCTCCTCATCTCTCTCATACCTCAGCACTTTCTTAGCTATCGCCATTACCAAAGCGCTTGATCAAATCTTCAGGACGGAGATTTGATATAAATTCACGAAACGCTTGTTGTTCAGCTTCGTCAGCATCGCGATCAACAGGAATTGAGGCATCAGCAATTACTTCTTCCATTACCCAAATAGGGGTATTTGTACGGAGGGCAATAGCGATCGCATCGCTAGGACGTGCATCAATTTCTTTTTTAATCTCACCTTGTTGGACAATCAAAGCTGCATAAAATGTATCCTTCTGCAAGGAATGAATAATAACTCGCTCTAAAGTCATGTTCCAGCCATCAAAAATATTGACAATTAAGTCATGAGTTAATGGTCTGGGAGGCTTTTGATTCTCCAGTGCGCCCATAATTGCCCTAGCTTGTTCCTGACCAATATATATTGGCAAAGCACGCCGATCTGAAGCATCTTTCAAAAGTACAATCGGACTGCGAGTTATGGCATCTAATGCTATGCCAGCGACTTTCATTTCAATCATTGGCTCAGCCTCTAAAATCCTTTGAGCGCTTGGTTATTTTGTAACAAATAATACCCTAGTTGGGGTAAATAGACGAAAATAATAAACATAGGCATTGTTTTCTATAATTGCTTCTATTAAACTCCGAACTTGTTGTGAACACCAGAGTAAGTCAAATTGGTCTACTTAGACAATAACCTTCTTAACCAAGTATGCCTTGTGAAGGATGCGAATGTGTTAATATTCCTTTAATCAGAAAAAGTCAGAAATTATACTCAATACTTGAACATTCTTGTGAGAATTACTAGTTAATTTCTGGCAAAATTAGGCGATAAATAGAGTTAGTTTTGCAAAAAAGCCGTGTTTACAGGATTAATCCAAGCTTTAGGAACGATGAAACCCTCAAAGGGCGATTCTTGGCAAATTACTTGTGTAAGTCAGTCGTCTGTTGATATTATGCAGGATCTAGCTTGCGGTGACAGCGTAGCCGTAGATGGCGTTTGTTTGACGGTTGAAGAAGTTTTAAAAGACGGATTTATTGCTACAGCCTCACCAGAAACTCTGCGCCGCACGACTTTGGGAAGTGAGCAAACAGCACAAAAATACGTCAACTTAGAAACGTCACTGCGCTTAGGTGGCAAGGTTGGTGGTCACTTTGTTATGGGGCATGTAGACGGTATAGGTCGAATGCTAGCAGTAGAGGAAACGGCTAGTTCTTGGGAAATGACGTTTATGGCATCTGAGGCGATCGCTCGGTATATCGTCTTGAAAGGCAGCATTGCCGTCAATGGTATTAGCCTTACAGTAGCCGCATATGAGCCAGAACAATCTCAATTTACAGTAGCTGTCATTCCTTTAACCTATGCCGAGACAAATCTCCGCTATTTGGTTCCTGGCAGTTTGGTAAATTTGGAAGGAGATATTCTTGGCAAATATGTAGAGAAATTCCTGCATCCTGGCAACCAACACACCACAGATAACGCCAGTCTATATGATATAACACCCGCATTCCTTGCAGAACACGGGTATGTGTGATTGGGGAATTCGTAATTCGTAATGGGGACGCGGGGACGCGGGAACGCAAAGAAAATTTTTCCCTCATCCCCCTCATCTTTTACTCACTGAGCGTACCCCATAGGGGAAGCAAGCTATGCGTAGCGTCTTTGATAAAAGAAGTGCATCCACTCTACTCCCCACTCCCTACTCCCTACTCCCCATTCCTACCTATCTGGCAGCTGAATTACCCGCGCTGTTTGCGTGCTTTGGACTAACTGACTAAGGGCGCCTTGTAATTGTACGCTTGAGTCAACAGCAACCCATCCGTCTTGTGTTAAGTGGCGGACTTCAAAATGCAGGTGAGGCCCTGTGGAGTTACCTGTGCTGCCAACTCGCCCGATGACAGTTCCTGGTTCTACCACTTGACCGGGTTGGACAAAGACTTCTGACATGTGGCCGTAGAGGGTTTGTTGAGCGGAACTGTGATTGATGATTACGGTTAAACCATAACCACCAAGCCAATTAGCGGTTTCCACTTGACCTCTGGCGGCTGCTAAGATTGGTGTTCCCATGGGGGCACCTAAGTCTGTACCAGCGTGGAAGCGGCGATCGCCTGAGATGGGATGAACGCGCCAACCAAACAAAGAGGTAATTGGTGCAGGTACAGATAAGGGGAACATCATACCGCTACCGTTATAGGCGACTGCGCCGGTGTAGGGGATTTGCGGCAACACCGATGCCAGAGGAAAGTCGTAAGCTACGGTGCTGGGGCGGGGTGCAACGTTACCTGCTGCCATTGGTGGCGGTAGAGTACCACCACTGGGCGCGATGGGGGATGAACTTGCTCTTGTGGTGTTAAATTCGCCGGGATTGGGGATAAATCGGTTCGGGCGATAGGCGGTTTTGGTGACACCAACAGTATCAGTGCGAGTAGCACGCCAACTACTGTTGTTAGTAGCTGCTACTACCTGCCTCGCTGTGGGAACATTTGCTAATTGAGCGTTTTGACTTCTTCTGAGCCAACTAGGCGCTGGTTTGCCATTAGCATCAACTACGCGCTGAGTTGGCGCAGGTACTTTGGCGCAAACGCCGCCTAATAAACCTTGCCCTGCTGGCACAATGGTTCGACAACCACTAGAACGTTCTGTAATGATTACAGAATTTGGTGCTTGGTAAGTAGTTGTAGCACCAGTGTTGTAATTGGTGGGGTCAATATAGGCGTTATTGTAATCTTTTGTTTTCCCTGTTGTTGCGCCTACAGTGCTGTTGGAGTTAGATGGTTGGGCAACTTCTGGAAGTTTTTCAGGTATCGGGCGAAGTGGAGTCGCTGGTTTTTGTTCTGTAATCTTTACAGGTGCGACTGGTGAAGCTTCTACCTGGGGCTTTGACAGTCTGGTATTTGTGGCGGGTGCAATAATTTCAACCTTGGGTTTTGATTGAGAAACTTCTGGTTGACGTAATCTTTGTCTGAGTTTGACTCGCCGCCCTGAAAAGTTTGGCTGTGTTTGAGTTGCTTGTGGCGCTACTGTTTCTTTTTTAACTGGATTTGTAATTGCTGTTGGTTGAGAACTTTCAATAGTAGGAACAATGTTATCTATTGATGTTTCCGTTTGGGCAAACACGAAGCCGCCGCTGAGGAGACTAAAGCTACTGAGCCAACAGAGACTCTGGGCTGATAAATTAGACGCCAAGCGTCTTTTTTTTAGACTTCGCTGCCATGATTTGTGCAAACGGTTATGGGCAGTGTGATTGCGCTGCGTCATTTGTTCTCTCAGTTGTGTGTAAATTAAGAGGGAATTGGGAATGGGGAATAGGAGAATTGTTACTAGTCCCTAGTCCCCAGTACCAGAGCTTGGAACAAAGCTGAAAGTTAAAGGGAAGATTTATAGTAACCCAAACTGATTGTACCGGGTTCAATGGAAATTTCTGATGTTATTAGTTCATTTGACTCATTTGCTTTGAAATTTACTCTGAGATTTCCTTGAGGGGTGACTCCAATTACGGTGCCTGAAAGATGATTGACGTAAACCCGATCGCCCATATTCGTTAGCAAGTCTAAATAACGAGATAAGAGTATGCTTATTCCTTCTTGGCAGAGGCACTCCATACCGGATTCTATTCCTAGTAAAACTGTAGAGGTTAGCATTTCTAGACAAGATATTGGTTTGGAATGTTGCGAAGTTTGCCAAGATTCTAGATTGATTCCAGTTTCCGGGACTGGATTTATCCAGTTAATACCAACACCAATCACAGCTTGTGTGATTTTACCGTTGTTTACTCTGGTTTCTGTTAGAATGCCGCCTAGTTTACGACCATTTAAAACTAAATCGTTGGGCCATTTAATCCCCACACTGACGCCGCACTGGCGTAGTTGAGAAGCTATTCCCCAAGCAGTAGCCAAGGTTAATTGGTAGCTGTCGCTAGCATCTATTTTAGGAGCGATCGCTACCGAAAGATATAATCCTCCAGAAGGAGAAATCCATTGGCGTCCCCATTGTCCTCGTCCGGCTGTTTGCTGTGTGGCAATGACTACAGAACCTTGTTCAGCTCCTTGGTTAAGTAAGTTCCAAAGGGTTTGGTTTGTAGAGGGAAGGCTATTAAAAATATGCACAGAAAATGCCAAAGATTTGTGCTTACGCCCAGATTTTAGGGCTGCTTCTAATTTTTGCTGATTAAATTCCACAGCAGTTACCCCAAATTCCGTTGTTCAAGTTAGCATTAGTTGGTCGTGGTTATGGGGAACTCGGGGCCCCCGATCCCGAATCCTTTTTACTTGACCTTTAGGTTTGGTTCAAGATGCACACTTGGCACTGGCACAATTGGCAAGGAATACCCTACTTGAGTTGTAGTATCCTAGAATACTGGCATCACGGTTTTTTGACGCACCATTTTTGGCCGCGATCGCCTCAAGAGTTAACTAAAGTGCTGCTACCAGAGGCTTCAGTTTATCGCTTGAAACAGGTACATGGCAATACTGTTCTTACCCCACAAGAAATTGACAGCATGAGCAGGGGTGAGGATAATTTGGCTGAGGCAGATGGTTTAATTAGCGAACAACCTCTGCAAGCTTTGTGGGTAGCTAGTGCTGACTGTACACCTGTGTTAATTGGGGATGTGAAAACTCGACGGGTGGCAGCACTGCACGCGGGTTGGCGGGGTACAGCAAAAAAAATTGTCCCCCAAGCGATCGCCCAACTCAAGGCTCAAGGTAGTCAACTAGATGATTTACGCATCGCTATGGGCCCAGCGATCGCTGGCGAAGTTTACCAAGTCTCTCTTGAGGTGGCTGCCGAAGTCGGGGCTAGCATTATACCACATGAAGACGAAAATTCAATTATAAAAGCATTATATGAGTTACCAAATTCTCCCTTGCTGGTAGATCCCAACCCAACAAAGGTACGGCTAGATGTTAGACGGGTAAATGCTTTACAGTTGGAAAGCTTAGGGATTAGTGCAGAACAAGTGGCGATCGCTCCTTATTGTACTTATCAAACTCCAGAGCATTTCTTTTCCTACCGCCGTGAGCAAGAGAAAAAAGTTCAATGGTCAGGGATTGTGAGCGGCTAAAGTTCTCAATTAAAAGCCTGTATTGCATTCAATACAAGCCTTTTAACAAGTTCCGTGGGTTTAAGTCCCCCGGTTCTATAACCGGCAAGTTTTGTGTTGGGGTCAAATCCCTATTACAAAACTTAATTACGAATTACGTTAGCGCAGCGGTAGCGAGTCCTCGATAGCGAAGCGTTAGCGACACAGGAGCGTCGCGTCATTACGAATTACGAATTATTTAAACGTATTTAGTCCATTTGCACGTGAAGAAGTTCAGATTAAACGTAGCTTCGATAATTTTGGTATGGAGACGCCTCAAATAGCGCGTCTCTACAGATGTTATTGTTGGTGCATTATTCTGTGATTGCTCTATGCAAGCGCGGCTTGTCTAAACCAATTTGATTCAGTAATAACCAAGATTGGATCAAATCGGGGCCATGCAGATCTCCTGTTAAAGCTGCTCTGAGCGATCGCATGACTAAGCCTTTTTTCACGTTTTGCTCTTTCACTACTTGTTTAATAATGTCTTGAGCTGAGTCTTGTGACAATTGCGGTTGATTTTCTAAGGCTGTAATAATTCCTTTGAGTGTTGCAGCAGCACCTTCTTGCTTGATCTGTTGCATAGCCTCGTCGCTAAATTCTACTGTTTCACTAAAAAACAACTGGCTCATAGCGATAGCATCTACTAATCGAGTTAGGCTAGGGCCAATTAAAGCTACTAACTGCTCTAACCAAGAGCGAGAGCGTTCTGCATCCAATTTATACCCAGCGGCTTGCCAATAAGGTATGAGTAAATCTGTGAGTTGATCTACTGGCATACTGTGGATATAGTGACTGTTTAACCAGTCGAGCTTGGCCCAGTCAAATTTTGCGCCTGCTTTATTGACTCGCTCAAAGCTAAAATCTTTAGCTGCTGTTTCTAAGGTAAATATTTCTTGGGTCGAATCTGGGGGAGACCAACCTAGTAATGTCATGTAATTTACCAAAGCTTCGGCAGTAAAGCCCATTTGCTTAAATTCGGAAATGGAGGTGACACCATCCCGCTTGGATAGCTTGCGCCCATCCATGTTTAAAATCAATGGTGCGTGAGCAAACTCTGGGATCTTTGCCCCCAAAGCTTCATACAAGAGAATTTGCTTAGCGGTGTTGGCTATGTGGTCTTCTCCCCGAATCACTTGGGTAATTTGCATGTCGATGTCATCCACCACAACGACAAAGTTATATAGTGGTTGACCTGTACCCTCTTCGGAAGCGCGGGCGATGACCATATCGCCACCTAAATCGCTACCCCGCCAAGTCATTTTACCGCGTACTAAGTCATCCCAAACGATTTCCCGCTCATCTTCGATTTGAAAGCGGATCACATAAGAGCGACCTTCGGCTTCAAAAGCGGCGCGTTGTTCTGGGGTGAGGTGACGGTGACGGTTGTCGTAGCGCGGGGCTTCGCCTCTGGCTTTTTGGGCTTCTCGGAGTGTATCGAGTTCTTGGGGGGTGGTATAGCAGCGATAAGCTAATCCTTGATCAAGCAGTTTTTGCACTGCTGTTTTATACAAATCCAGACGTTGGGATTGGAAGAATGGCCCTTCATCCCAATTTAAGCCTAGCCAGCGTAGCCCCTCAAGAATATTTTCGGTGTATTCGGGACGCGATCGCTCTAGGTCTGTATCTTCTATTCGCAGAATAAATTTTCCACCATGGTGGCGGGCAAACAGCCAGTTAAAAACAGATGTTCTGGCTGTACCAATGTGTAAGTTACCTGTTGGACTCGGAGCAATACGGACTCTAACAGTCACAGTTCAATCTCTCTTTCGCAAAGCATGACAACTATATCAGTTTGGGAGTGGGGAGTAGGGAGTGGTGAATAGTTATATTTATTGTGAGTTGTTACTGTTTTTGGGCAGCTAAGTTTATAACTTAAAACGGGACTGACGGGGCTCGAACCCGCAACTTCCGCCGTGACAGGGCGGTGCTCTAACCAATTGAACTACAGTCCCTTGTTTAGCAACTTTGTTATTATGGCTGTTTTTTTTCTCTTTGTCAAGTGCTTTTAATCTCTACTACTTGATTCGGAACTTTTCATTCCCTGTTCCCTCTTTTAGCATTTGAACTCGATGCGATAACCTGTGGCTTTGGTTCTAAATGCTGCAATATCCGGGACTGCATTTGCTTATACTGCTGCTTTAGCAGCTGTTTGCTTAACTGGGCTTGAGATGAGGGGGGTAAGTTTTGGCATTGTTTTACCCAAGTTTGCAATTTTTGCCGCTGAGTGGAGTCGATGCGGCTGCTGATCACGTTGGTGCAAGAGTGGGGTGTTTCCAAGGTGAAGAAAATCAAAGGGTAATGTTCTTGTGTAGCCAAAGACATCACTAAGCGATGATTTTGGGGATTTTGCATATCTAAATAGCAGGGTAGCCACTTGGGGCCGAGTTGGCGATTGTAGAGGACTGTAACCCATAGCAGCATCGGGTGTGGAGATGTAATAAAAATAAATTGGTTATGGAGGGTGGAAACGGCACGGTTTTTGATTTCTTGTTGAGGTAACATCAGCCATACTGTAGTCACAAAACTTTGCTTGATGTTAAGAAGTTGAGGAAAAACGATTTCTTGAATGGGTTTATTTTGCGGCCATAAAAGTTGCCAATAGTTTGGCGTAAAATCTGGAGATTTAAAGGATAAACTGCTGGGTAAGTTGAGAGATTTAAACTGAGCGATACTTTCTAAAACTTGCAGAATCTCTGTGACATTTTGCGGGCGATCGCCTGCTTTTTTAGCAAGGCAAGCCATGATCAAATCATTGAGCTTTTGAGGTAGTTTGAGAGTGGGATTTACATCTGCGATCGCTTGTGGTGGTTCAAAGTGATGTGCTTTATACCAAGCGCCAAAATAATCAGTTTCTGGTTGCCAAGGTTTTTTGCTAGTCAGCATCTCAAACATCATGACACCCAGACTATAAATATCAGAGCGACTGTCTATTTCTTCCCCTTCTAATTGTTCAGGAGAAGAGTAAGGTAAAGTCCCATTAAATCCTCGATTTGTGCTAATTGTTGTAGCGTAGTTTAAAAATTTAGCTATGCCAAAATCTAGAATTTTGACTAATTGACCTAATATCGGATCAGGAATCACTAATATATTGGCTGGTTTAATATCTCTATGAACTAACGGATAAATCTTGCCATCTATAGCGATGCCTTGATGAGCGCATTGCAAACCTAAACAAATCTGGCGGAACAAAGTTAAAAATGTGGGTAAATTTAACGGCATTAACTCTTTTAAACTTTTACCAGATAAATATTCCATAACATAAAATGGATTGCCATTATCACGTAAACCATAATCATAAGCTCGCACAATGTGTATACTTTTTTGACTTAATGCTGCACTCATTAAAGCTTCACGAGCAAAGTCTTTTTGCATTTTGGTGTTAGCAACTGTTTGAGCTAAAAACTTAATAGCAACTGGTATCCCTAATAAAATATCATCTGCTAAGAAAACTTCACCCATGCCACCGTTGCCAATTAACTGCTTGAGTTGATAACGATTAGCAAGCAACTCCTTACTTATTGGAGACGCAATTGGGCTTTGATTCACCTTCATAACCTCTAATATTTAGAATAGTTTAATTTCTATAAAGAATACGATAAAAATTTAAAAACGAATTCATTAATTTAATCATCCAAGATTTTAAGTTTACTTTTTCTTGGGTTTCATGTGCTGACAATTTTTGTAATATTTCAGATTTTAGCTTTTCATATTCTGATTTTAAAATATTTTTTGCTTGATTAGGTAAAATAAACCCTGTTGATGTTTGACTCTTGTCTAAACAATCTATTAGTAGCTGGCGTTGGCTAGCTGTAAGAGTTAAGGTTATGACATGAGAACATTTTTTTGGTTCTTCTAAAGGAAAAAATAACAGGTGATAGTAACCTACTTCTACTAAAGTACGCACTAAACTTTGACCTTTTTTATCTTTTAAATCTAAAAAATAAAATAGCCATCTTGTTAAATTTATGTGAGCATTATATAAAACTGTTACCCACATCAACATGGGGTAGACATTCATTTTACTAATAAATTCAGTTCCATGATTTTTGTCTATAAATTTGGCAATTTCTTGTTTAGGTAACATTGCCCAAAAGGTTGGGATAGTGCCTTGTTGAGTATGTAATAAATGAGGAAAACCAATTGGTGCGATTGGTTTGTTTTTAGGCCAGATTTTTTGTAAACATTCTTTTTCTGATAATGAAGTTGCAGGTATTAATTGCACTGGTGGAGTAATTTGAAGATTGTCATAATTTTGATAGATTTGAGTTTTTGCTTTTTCTAAATAAGTGATGATTTGACTGACGCTTTGTGGGCGATCGCTTACTTCTTTTGCTAAACAACTCATCAATAGTTTTTGTAATTCCTGCGGTACTTCTATTTGTGGATTTACTTCTTCAAGTGTAGGTGGTGTTTGAAAGCGATGGGCTTGATACCAACTGCCAAAAGAGTTACTTTTTGTTTGGAATGGATGTTTTCCTGTTAGCATCTCAAACATCAGCACTCCTAAACTATAAATATCAGAACGTACATCCAGCAGTTTTCGCCCTTCCATATGTTCTGGAGAACAATATGGTAAACTGCCAATAAAGGAATCGGTAAGTGTCATCCCACTACGCTCTGTGAGAAACTTGGCAATGCCAAAATCGAGTATTTTAATTATCTCTTCTTTGTTGCTATCTTCTCCAATAAATATGTTTTCAGGTTTAATGTCTCTATGAACTATGGGATAAATTTCACCTTTAAAGTTAATCCCTTGGTGGGCGCATTCTAAACCTAAACAAATCTGGTGACAAATATTTAAAAATCTAGAGATTGATAAAGGTTGTATTTTTAAAATCTGTTTGAGGTTTTTACCTTGCAAATATTCCATCACATAGTATGGAACTTTATCTTCTGTAACGCCATAACTTAATACGCGGACGATATGTTTACTTTTACGACCTAATTGGGCACTAATAAAAATTTCTCTAGTAAAACGTTGAGATATTTGCTGGTTTGCTAAACTTAGTGATAAAATTTTTACAGCAATTGGCGTTCCACCTTTAGCAGCATCTTCTGCTAAATAAACTCTACCCATACCTCCTTTGCCAATCAAATCTTTAATGACATAGCGATTGTTTAAAAATTTTCCTAGATAAATGTCTGCTTCAGCTTTTTGCCTGACCATATTTTCAATTTTATCTTGTGGCATAAAGGGTATTTATTAAAAATATTGCTGGCAAAATATTTGAATTTTTTTTATTAGTAGGAATTAAATTATTTTTAATTTCATTTAATTGTGTAACATATTTATTAAGAATGTTGTATGAGAAATTACACTGAAACCATGACTAAGCTGGGTTGATTTACTTAGTAAAGACAGTAATTATACTGAAATTATTAAAGTGAAATGGTATGAGTCAATAAAACTGCTCCAAATGCAAGCTTTTTTAACGCAAAGGGACACAGAGGATTTTTGAAGGCGCACCTTCATAGAAAATTGGTATTAGCGTTTGAAATTGGGGATGAGGCGGCGTAGTAATCTCGTTAGCGGTGTTTCGATTTTGAGTTTAAAGGCTAGTATTTGGTTACGTTGCAGAGAATTAAAGTTATTATCACTGACCAGAATTAATGCACGTTGTCCATCGGATAGTTTGGGGCCAAGAGTTAAAGCTTCAATATTATCTAACGACACGTCTAGAGTTCTCAAATCTAGGAGTAGTTTTTTCTGGACTGGTTTAATTTTTTGAGAGTCAATTGCTAAAAGGCTGCTGATGTTGTGAATATCACTGGCTTTCTCTAAGGAAATCTGAAACAGAGAAACAGCCAAACCTAAACCAGAAAAAGACCTTTCTATGCTGAGGAAGTTTCCTTGATTATCAAGTGCAAATAAATCAGGTAGACCACTAGCAAACTTGCCAGTTATATTCAAAAAAGGTGTGACTGGTTCAGTTTGATAAAGAAATTCTTTTTCTGGCTGATTATTCAGCAGGTTATATTGTAATATGCGGCAGGAGCTACCAATTTTAGGTTTAGCTTCTAAACCATCTTGAATCAGAGCATTTTCTGTAGCTGTAAACAGATGCTTTTCATCAGGCGTAATGGTTAGACTTTCAAAAGCCAAATTGTTGCGGATACCTCTTTTACCGTTTTTATCTGGGAGAAACTTGTCTGGTATGGGCAATGTTGTAATTTCTTTTCCAGAAGATAGGGAGAATTCTTTAATAAAAGGATTAATGAGTTTTTCAGCATCACCTTCGGAAGAGATGAACGCTGTTGTTTTACTAGTTAAAGCAATGCCTTCTGTGTCAGTTTCACCAGGAGCAAATTTTTTTCCCTTCTTATCTAACAATGTGGTGACGCCTACAGGAATAACACCGTTATGTTTGAGTGAATCTGTACTCAGATCAATTTTTAAGGTGTAAAAACGGGCTGGCGCTTTTTGTCCTCGATCATCAGAGATAGTGTAGTACAGGTTATTTTTCGCATCATAGGTAATTCCAGATAAACCTCCTAATTCCGTTTTTTGAAATAACAGACCTTTGGGTATAGTGGCTTCTCCGATAAATTTGATTTCGCTGATTTCAACAGCGCTTGTAGGTAAGTTTGTAGATAAGATACTAATAATTAGAGTGAGGATAAACAAGTACAGAATTTTTGACTTGGTGAAGATTTTTGGGAGTAGCTGCATAGATAGGTATGACTAATTAAGAAAATCATAATCAAGATATCATTGAAGAAGGGAACAGGGAATAGTTAGTACAAATAATTTCTTGGTAAGTTAAGGGTTTTTCTCATTGAATATTTTTGGTCTGGAAGTCCCTAAAATTATTCTGCAAGCTGAAAAAATTTGACAAGCCAGTCTTTTACACTACGGGTGGCGCGGCAGTCATCTTCGTTGTAGCGTTGGATTGTTTCTAATAAAGTCCGATCGCCTGTTTCTAGCCACTGGTCATACCAGTAGATACACTTAGCACCACTGGCTTCTTGATCACGCCACTCAAAGCCCAACCAACGAGCGATCGCTTTGAGGGCGTAACTTTCAACTGGTAATGCTACACTTTGCGTTAGCTGTTCATACACATCGACAAGCCGATTTAGTATTGGTTGCACTCTGGAATAGGGAGTGCGGTAAAGTTTTGCTAACCGTTTAACTGTATCAAATTCGTATACACAAAAATGATAAATTGGCGCTTCGGGATATTGCCAAACCAAATCTAAAAATTGCTGCCAAATTAGTTCTTCGTCTTCTGGTTTTTCTGCCAACAATGAATAAAACTGTTCTGTATTAGCTTGTCGATCAACAACTAAAACACCTAAAAGGTAATCTAAATCTAAGTCTGGCTGTGCCTCAATATCAAAGTAAAGCTCTATGGAGGCAGTAAATGTAATATCTTCTATTGGTGGCGGATAGGGTAAAATTAATGGCCGGCTTTCCAATGCAGATTGAGCTTGTACTACGAGTTTGGGTGCTACCTCACCATCAAAACCGGGCAAATCTTCTAAGGTGATGGGGTTGGTATTGGCGAGGGATTCTAGCGTGGTGATGGCAAGGGTTTGGAGTTGAGTGTAGCGAACGGGTGTAACTCCTGGTAAAAGGGAGAGATGTTTTTGAGATTTAGCGATCGCATAACATTGACTATGCCAGTGGCAAAGATTACACTTTTGACGGGAAATAAACGCTTCTGGTGCTTCCGCTAAATCTAAAACTTGAATAAACTCCTGCAAAATCTGCTGCATCTGCGGCGTCCATTTTTCCAAATCTACTGCATAACTCGTGTTCTTGGTACGCAATTGTAACCAAGCTGTTTTGGGTGCAACTCCCTGCACTGTTGCTAAGACTTGGGCGTGAAAGGCGGCGACAACTTGATATTCTTGTTTGGGGCGCTTACCCAACTCAATACTCGCTGGAGTATATGTCCAGTCTCCAAAGTTGGAGTCACCTGGCTGTTTGACTAGTAAATCAGGACGACTGAGTAGGGTGTACTCCGAATCAGTTACTAACAGTACTCCTCTATGGATGTATTCAACTCCTTGCTGCATCAACTGTAAAGTTGCTGCCTTTGCTGCTTCCCAGTTTCCATATGAGTAATCTGGTTTACTATAAGTCAGCTGTCTTAAAAAGCCCTGTTGATAAGCGATTTTGTCCTGTTGTAGCTTGTGTAGCAACTCATTGACAGCATCTCGCTGACTTCTGTCACCGTAGATGTCCAAAAAAGGGCGGCGTTTACAGCGTTGGTATTGCAGTAGGAGTTCGGCATTAATTAACATTCCTTTAAGCTAACAAGAATTAGCACATTCTGGGAGAACAGCAGATGACTCAAGTCTTGAAGTGGCGATTGCATTCCTGTGAAAAAGCAAAAGCGGTCAGAATCCCTATTCTATTATGGATTTTTCTCTCCTCCACACCCTGACCCTCCTATACCCTTACTCCTCTAATTTTTGTAAACAGTATATATCTCTTGTGAATTATGACTAGTATTTCTGCATCATCAACTAAGCTGCATCGCCATCGAGAGTTATTTCCGGCTTTAGCAAATAAGGCTTATTTCAACTATGGAGGACAGGGGCCAATGCCCAAAGCGGCAATGGATACTATGAGTCAATTTCAAGCCTATGTTCAGGAAATAGGCCCTTTTGGTAACGAGGCTTATCTTTGGCTGAAATCGGAGATGAAAATTATTAGAGAAGCGATCGCTTCGGAGTTTAATGTATCAATAGACACAATATCCTTAACAGATAATGTCACTGTTGGCTGTAATATTGCCATGTGGGGTATTGAATGGCGTGCTGGCGACCATATGTTACTCACAGACTGCGAACACCCAGGTGTGATTGCTACTGCCAAAGAAATTGCACGCAGATTTGCTGTGGAAGTTACTACTTGCCCTTTGATGGCAACTTTAAATGAGGGCGATCCTGTAGCGGTGATTGCCCAACACTTACGCCCCAATACTCGCTTGGTAGTTTTAAGTCATGTTTTTTGGAATACGGGTCAAGTTTTACCTCTTGACAAAATTGTGGTAATATGCAGCAATAATCACTCTTTAATATTGGTAGATGCTGCTCAATCTGTGGGTTTGCTGCCTTTAGACTTAACTGAATTAGGAGTTGATTTTTATGCGTTCACGGGTCATAAGTGGTTATGTGGGCCAGCGGGTGCGGGTGGCTTGTATGTGCGACCAAAAGCAAGAGAAAGTTTGAACCCAACGTTTATTGGTTTGCGTGGTGTTGTTACAGATGGCCAAGGGCAGCCTATAGATTGGTTTCCCGATGGGCGACGATATGAAGTATCTACATTATCCCAGCCGCTGTATGCTGGTTTAAAGGAAGCGATCGCTATTCATCGGCAATGGGGAACACCACAAGAATGTTATGAGCAAATTTGCCACAATAGCGAATATCTCTGGCGAAAGTTGACAGCATTACCCAATGTTAAATGCTTGCGAACTTCTCCACCTGAAGGCGGTATCGTCTCATTTCAACTGACTAATAATCAACCCCAAGCCAGTTCTAAATTAGTGCAATTTTTAGAATTACAAAACATATTAACTCGGACGATTGCCGACCCTGATTGTATCCGCGCCACCGTCCATTACCTAACTTTAGAATCAGAAATCGACCGATTAATCGAGGGAATTCAGCAATTTTATAAGTCAGGTATTAATGACTAATACTTCGACTTCGCTCAGTACAAGTAACTAAAAAAATGGAACGTCCAATTATATATATAGCGATCACCAACCACGGATTTGGTCATGCTACTAGGATGGTATCTGTAGCCGCAACTATTCAGAAGTTGTGTCCAGAAGCTCTGCTAATTTTGGTGACTACTGCCCCACGTTGGTTGCTAGAGTGTTATATAGAAGGTGATTTTATCCATCGTCAGCGAGCATTTGATTTGGGTGTGGTGCAAACAGATAGTATCACAATGGATCAAGAAGCAACTTTAGAGAAGTTGTTGGAGATTAAGAAAAATCAGAACTCGCTAATTGCTTCCGAAGTGAATTTTATTCGCCAAAATCGAGTCAATCTCATCTTGGCTGATATTCCTTTTCTTGTATCTGGATTTGCCCAGGCTGCTAACATTCCTTGCTGGATGAGTAGTAATTTTGGTTGGGATTTAATTTACCGCAATTGGGGAGGTGAATTTATCGCTGTTGCTGATTGGATTTGCGAGTGGTATGCAAAATGCGATCGCTTATTTCGTCTTCCCTTCCACGAACCGATGCAGGCTTTTAACAATATCACCGATGTTGGTTTAACTGGTGGTTATCCTCGTTACTTAGCTGATGATTTACATTCACGTTGGGGTATCACTACACCGCCAGATAAAACTATTTTACTCACCTTTGGTGGCTTAGGTTTACAACAGATTCCTTACGATAATTTAAAACAATTTCCCGATTGGCAATTTATCGTTTTTGATCAATCTGCCCCTGATTTACCGAATTTATTAAAAATTAGCGATCGCAAATACCGTCCTGTTGATTTTATGCCTATTTGTGGGCGAGTTGTTTCTAAACCTGGTTATGGTACTTTCGCAGAAGCCACGAAACTAGGATTACCTATAGTTACTATTACCCGCGACGACTTTGCCGAAGCAGCTTTTCTACTTGAGGGTATTGCTAATTACAACCAACATCAAATCCTCACACCTGCTAAATTTTTTCAAGGAACTTGGGATTTTCTGCATGAGTTACCTCAACTACCAAAGCAATCTCAACCCATTGCTAAAGATGGTAACGAAGTGATTGCTAGTGCCGTTATAAAATATTGTCAAACCAAATAAAAAAAATAGATGAATATGAAGAACTAGACGATTATTTGAGTTTAGTGAATCGCGTCGTCAGAAATGTATCGCAACTTGAAAGTCAAAGCGAATTATAGGAAATTAGAGATTTGTCTGCGAATCGTTATATTAGTTAGGACTAAAAAAACAATCTGTTGTTACAAGCGCACAAAAGAGTGAAACTAGTAAGCGCAAGCCCATATCTCAACATTCCCCATGACTCACTATCAAAAACTACTGAGAATTTCTACTACTGGTAAATCTTTTCACAACATCACCTCAAAAGTTGAAGCGGTGGTTGCAGAGTCGGAGGTAGAAACTGGACTTTGTACCCTATTTTTACGCCACACTTCTGCTAGTTTAGTTATTCAAGAAAATGCCGATCCTGATGTACTTGTGGATCTAGCTAATTTTATGGCAAACCTCGTACCAGAATCAGGCAAATATATTCATGATGCTGAAGGTGCTGATGATATGCCAGCACATATCCGCACAGCCTTAACTCATACTTCAGAACATATCCCTATTAACCGTGGTTATTTGGTTTTGGGAACTTGGCAGGGAATCTATGTTTGGGAACATCGTCAGCGTAGTCACCTTAGAGAACTAGTTATTCACATTTCGGGATAGCAATTTATTAATTTTTGTAGATGAATCCAACATGCTGAAAGTTATAGATCCCCGACTTTTTGAAAAGTTGGGGATCTTAATTGTTGATTTTAAGCATATATGCTTACTGTTTTAGTATCTAATTGTAAAGGCAGAAGTTAAGTTTATTGATATTAATTTAATAATTTTATGCTTTTAGATATAAACTAATACATATTGTAACCCACTTGGGCTACTTCAAATCATATGAAACAAGACCTGTCGCTAGCTCATTCTTTCTGTTTTCTTGATGAGAAACTTGCTCAGCAATCTATCAATCCATTATCACTCAATCCCCAAAAGACTTTGATTACGAGCTTTGCAGAACTAGGTAATTTGATTGCAGAAACAACTACCGATGTTCAGCTAATTACTACTGTGCGAGATACTTTAGAAAGTATAGTTAATGCTCAGTTGCAAAACTTTCCAGAAAACATATTTTGGGATTTTGATTTTATGGTAAGTAGTATGCTGAAACAGGCTATAACAGCAGATGAAGGTGCTACTTGTTTTTTAAAGTCTTTTGAGGAAAAGATGGTGTCATTAACGGAAATGTTCGGAATTAAAACAGAAATCCGCTTTCGTTATGTTCACGATTTTATATATGGATTTGATTGGGCAAGATGGGTAAAAAAAGAACCACGTACTCGCGCACAGGTAGAACCTTTTAGTCTGATTTTTTTAGATAATTTACTTCTAAGAGGCCAGGAAATTTTACAACGCATCAATCTTAATCAGCTCACACACTATAAACTGTGTGATGGAGGTTTCCGTAATCCCTTTGGCTTTTCCCGTGAACCGGAAGACGAATACCGTTTACTAACTTATCTTGCTAGAAAACAAATTGTTCCTGTGGCAGCATGGAATTGGAATGCATATCCTGTGTGGAATAAACCTTTTCAAGAAATACGTCAGCACTCAGCGTTAAAATTGAATATCTGCTTTTAAGGCAGGGAATAAGGGGAGAAAAAATCGTTTCCTTACCGAATGTTACATGATGAAAATCGCTGATTTAATTACCTGGTTTGAGGAATGGGCAAATCCCGCTTGGTGTGAAAGCTGGGATAATTGTGGATGGCAAATTGAACCAGGGGTGTTGCAGGAGGATGCACGGGTGTTGGTGTGTTTAACACCAACTTTAGCGGTGATGCAAGAAGCGATCGCACTCAATGCTAATCTAATTTTTGCTCATCATCCCCTAATTTTCTCTCCTCCTAAATCTTTACGCAACGGTGAAGCGATCGCAGAAATGGTACGCTTAGCTTTTACCAAAAATATCGGTATTTACAGTGCCCATACCAACTTCGATCAAGTACAAGACGGTACTGCTGATGTTTTAGCTCAAATTTTACAACTCAAGCAAGTTACCCCCGTCGTACCTACACAAGCAGGTTTGGGATATGGGCGTGTTGGTGTATTACAACCATGCTTGACGTTACAGGAGTTGCTTGCCGCAATTCAAGCCCGACTTGCTCCCCCAAATTTAATTTTTTCACCAACCGCTGATTTACAACAAACAATTTCACGAGTTGCTGTTTTGGGTGGTTCGGGGGCTAGTTTTATCTCGGCGGTAGTCAAAACTGGCGCTCAAGCTTATCTTACTTCCGATTGTAAATTTCATCAGTTTCAAGAAAGCCGCGATCGCCATCTGATTTTAATTGATGCTGGGCATTACGCGACTGAACGCCCTGCTTGCTCTCGCTTAGTGCAAAAATTTCAGTCTCTAAATTTAGACTGGGTACAGTTAAGTCAAAAAGATGAGGATTTTCGCCAGTTTTTTGCTTGACTTTAGATTTTTTAATAATTATGTTACATAAATTTTTTATCTCTTAAATTTATGTATTGCAAGATTTATTTAAAATACTTGTATTGAATATTTCCTAGTACACAAGCTAAAAAATACTTCCTAAGTAAGCGTTTTGGCGACTAAGTGTGATTTTCATCACAAAAATATGTAGCTATAATCACAACAAACTACTGTTTTCTGTCAACTATGCACCAACACAGATGTTCCATACTGTAGGGAACAAATTGCTTACCATGCCCTAATCATGATGATTCGCACACTCGTTGAATCTGCTTTTCAAACTGGATATCTTAGTGTTGAATCTGAGGGTCTACTCCATCAAGTATTGGCGACAAGATGCTATCAAACTGAAGATTTACCAGCGATCGCAGCATTATACGATGCAATTCGTGCAGGTAAAATTAAACGCGAAGCATCCTCAAATCAACTTATGGAATTTCCTATTCCGTACAAATCTTGCTGATACCTCCACAAATTGTGACTTTAACACTGTATTATTGATTGACAAAGGTAGCGACACCTCAGATCAAAGCCCCAAACTCAAAACTCTTTGAGTGTTATTGTTTAAAACCATTCGGTCAACAAGAGAATGAGTTAAGATCAAGTAGATAGGGGTAAAAGTAAAGCCCAGTCCGTGGACTTCCTAGCAATGCCAATGACTACAAACAGGCAACTTAAACAACCGCAATCAACGCTAGATTTGGAGTACTTTTTATTACATAATGGTAGGAGAGACTTACCAGCAACTAATACTAGGCTGGTTAGAGCAAATGCTGAACTGCTCGACTTCTACGACGAAGCAGGCATTTCGGGTAACGACCCATAAGGAGATTGAGTTCAACTGGTAGAGTAACCATTGGTTTATGAACCAAGATTTACTCAAACTAGACAACTACAAGCAAGTTTTTGGGTTGGGTGATGAAACGCATTTGTTCTAAACCATCAAATTAACCTTCTATGGGTGTAATTTACTGGGGTAAGACCCAAATTTTCACAAGTTTAACTACGTTGTTTAAAAAGGCAGAAGCAGTACATGCTACACCGCAAGATTTATCAACTGTGTTGCGATGGGCGGGAGGTATGTGTTTTCTTGCGGGACCAGCAACGCTGGATTGAGCGCGCCCGCATCATCGACATCGAGGGAGATTTAGTGACCCTACGCTATGAAACAGAAGAAGAGGACGAAATTTGTTCTTGGGAGGAAATGGTTCGCCTCGAAAGTATTGGCGCTGTAACCCAAAAATTAGCTTCAGTGCCGCGTGGGAATGTGGAACCTCTTTTGACTGAAGATTGCCCCGAAGCTGAGCGCATCCGCAACCATTATACTGACTCTAATCCAGAGTAGTTATTTAGTCATTTGTCATCCCTTCTCCTTCGCTTAGGGCAAGTAGTCATTTGTTCAAAACAACGAAGGACGAAGGACAAATGACTATTGACTATCATTTAAGCACTCAAAAGCGGGGCAATAACCTTCAAGAGTCACCTTGAAGTTATATAAAGGAGAGGCAGGGTTCCAACACCGCTGTCCTCTTTGATGTCGGCAAGTCCCACAACAGTCTACATCAGCCCAGGCGTGGCGATCGCTATTTTGGTTGAGGAGTTCTCGTTGAGTCAGTCCTCTCAATACTAATTCTTCACCCTGCCAACGAGCTTCAATTAAACCAGTATCCGCAAACTGTCGCCATCGCGGATCTGTTGTAATTGTATCAGGCAGGGTGATTGAGATGACTGTTCCTAACTCTGTTAATTCCCCTTCATAATTTGTCTCTGGTGCTGCTGGTTGTAAAAATGTATCCCCAATTGGCAGTCCTACCCAAGTATCAGCTGCTGGAGAATGTATATGGTAACGGTTTTGCAACTCCTCTAAGCTGGTTAGGTCTGCTAAATAGGCAGGTGAACCGTGAACAAAAACGACATGCTGGGGTCGCAAATTATGGATTAATTGGGTGGTACCAGGGCCATCACTATGCTGGGCAAGAAGATATGTTTCAACAGTAGTAGGTGCAAAATATTGTTTGTTAACTTTTATATCAATTCTTTCTGGTAACAGGATTAGCCAAGGCCCAGTGCTTGGTTGACAATAATCGCTCAAATCAGCGATGGAGTCGGTAAGCACGATACAAGGTGAGTTCCCCACGCTAAGACGATGCTCTGGCTGTAAACGACGCACGCGGGGACGTACCCGCTCATCCCAAAATAATGGTTGATGGCGGGCAAAGTTCTGTACCGATGAGGGCAGGTGGGGTAGTAATTCTAGGTATGCGTCGCACCCAGCAGCAACAGCGCCATCTACCCAGATATCTAAATCACGTCCTGTGAAGTGGTGATGAGAACGTAAAAGCATCAATAATTCTTGACCAAGCCCTAATGCAGGTGTGGGAAGTATTACAGAGCAATGGTCAGCAATAGCTCGATTAATTCGCTCTGCTAGTTGGTTTTCTTGGTGGCGGCGGTGGGGATGACGAGATGTGCCATAGCTACCTTCAATAATCAACACATCCAAGTCTAATCCTCGCAGTTCCTCTAAACGCAAACCTTCTACCAACCGGGAATTCGACAAGAAGAAATCCCCTGTATATAGTAGCTTGTAAGTACGCTGCTGGGTGGTGTAGGTAAGTAAAATTACTACTGCCCCTGGTAGATGCCCTGCGGGAAATAATTCTGCAACTAGACCTTCTTGGAATTCTATAGGCGATCGCAACGGTAAGGCTTGACAAAATTGGGAAATTTTTTGAGGGTCTTGGTCTAGCCAATTAAGTGACAGTAATTTGCTGGTCACTTCGCTGGCATAGATGGGCAACATGGGAAAAGCTTGATGCAATGCCAGTAAGCCTCTAGCATGATCTGGGTGAGCATGACTGATAAGAACTAAATCCGCTGGTAGGGGCGAACTACCGCGACGTGCTGATTTAGTTAGTCCCCTTGCCAACAATGAAATATCACCCACACCACAATCTAAGAGAATGCGGTGTGGGCCCATCTTCACTAATAAACATACGCCCTCATCGTCATGCTGGACACTATAGGGCAAACACTCTAACTCATGACCTGCTTCGCTTGCATCAATGCGAGAGGATGCTGACATATCCCTCATGCTCCGCTCCCCTCAAGCTTTATCTTTATGGACATATCCCAAAAGCCAAGAATTACACAGATTCTGGTTTTATGACCTAGTGGGTAAATTTCGTTATGTACCCTCACACTCTGAGCGTGCGGATTTTTGATTGTTACCGAACCCGCACTAATTCGGAAAAGTTGGGTAACGAGAAGCCCTCAAACTAGATACTTAGGGAATTTGCCTCTTGCCTGTTTTCCTTTCCGAAGTTCTGAGCGCAGGGAGCCTCAGCTCAGACTTCTTTTAATGGGCAGACCCATTGCCATGATAGTTCTTTGAATCATAAAAGCCATTCTTTGTGCCAAAGAACAAGCACGAAAGAGTAAATATAACTGTTAATCCCACTAAAATCAGCTTTACATCCATATAGTTTGCTGTCCTTTACTCAAGATTTTTTGATCTTAATAGTGCGCTTCCTCAACAGGACAGAATCACTAGAAAATCTTTACTATGCTTGTGTTGATTGAGCAATAGGTAAATTTACCACAATCAGTCAAATTGTAGAACTTTTTGGTTCAACTGTCTATCTATCTGGCAATCCTTGCTGGGCAATTACCAAATGAAATGCTCAACTCGTCTGTCTTCTCATAAAATACTGAAGTATTTATTAAATTTTTAATACATACATCTCTTATGAATACTGAATAAAATTTGTATACTAATGTTTAGCATATTTATAGTTTAAATACTTATTATCAGTACAATAAACATTTAAATGTTTAATAGATGTCTAGATGTTTAAATGCAAAAACTAAATGTCTAAATGTTTAGATATGCAGTAAAATTTTGGCAATATTTGCGTTTCATGAAAAAATGATCATCACTGTAGCGGCTTTTAAAGGTGGTGTCGGTAAATCTACGACAGCATTACACCTAGCTACATACCTGCAAAACAAAGCAGACACACTTTTAGTAGACGGCGATCTTAATCGCAGTGCATTGGATTGGTCGAATCGGGGTTGCTTGCCATTCAAGGTTGCTGATGAAAAGCAAGGAGTGCATTTAGCAAAACTTTATGAACATATTGTTATTGATACACCAGCCAGACCCGATCAAGATGAGTTAAAAACCATTGCTGAGGGATGTGATTTGTTAGTAATACCTACCACCCCCGATGCGATCGCTTTAGCTGCTACATTACAAATGGTTGATGCAATCAAAGAACTCAAAACAAATTATCGAATTTTGCTAACTCTGGTACCACCGAACCCAAATAAGGCGGGAGAAGAAGCCAGAGAAACTCTAGAACAAGCAAAACTACCTATATTCAAGTCAGGAATTCGACGGTTGGCTGTGTTTCAAAGAGCAGCTCTAGAGGGTGTTCCTGTAAATGCCGTTAAAGACCCCTACGCCCAGATTGCCTGGCGATGTTATGCCGAAGTTGGCAAGGAAATAGTATATTAATTCGTAATTCGTAATGACGCGACGCTCCTATGTCGCTCTAAGCGAAGCTATGCCGTAGGCTTTACGCTAACGCTATCGAGGACTCGCTACCGCTTCGCTAACGTAATTCGTAATTAAAATACACTCAAAAAAATTGAAGTCAGTGGTTTCTAATACTTTGAATAATAAAAAGAAAACTAGCCGTTTTGATGACTTAATTGATGCTGCTCGTAGTCGTCAACAAAGAGACAAGCCGCAGCTCATGGATGAGAAACCCACTACTGCGAGTAAAAGTACTAGCTCAGATTATACACGCACAACTGTATATCTGCCTAAGCAGCTACATCGACAACTCAAGGCGGCGGCGGCTTCTCAGGAGCGACAAATGAGTGATATCTTGACGGAGTTAGTGGAGCAGTGGCTGTTATCTGAGAATAAAAGTCAAGATGGACAGTAGTGATGTGGTAAACCTTGTAATTAAAATTTAAAACACAATTTCCTCGCCTCGTGAGGTAAAACGAACCTCTTTAATGTTCCATTGGGCATTACTAGTCAAGGTTTTACGAAGACTGCCAAACAAAGCGAATTGCTCACAACTCGAAAGAGAAATTATCTGTCGCTTGGACTCAGGAGATAATCGCAAATCAACCGTAGCAACACCATTCTTCACATTTACACGATACCCAGACAAACTAAAATCGCTGGTATCTCTTTGTTCTATGATTTTACCCACGGCATTTGTTACAGGTTCTTCTGCTGGCACTGAAGCTTTTTGAGGAATTAGCTTTTGACATTGGACATCACTTGTATATAGAGTGACGTCTGTAGTTTTATTTGTGGTAGCTTTAGGCGTTGGGGAAGACGTATCTTCTTGAGGAGATTCTTGAGTGGTTGTTTTTTCTTTCGACGGAGCTAAATTTGGAACTTGCTTAGGAGTTGGAGATGAGGCATTGTTGGGTATTTGAATAGGCGTTGGAGATGATGTACTAGTGGGTGTTGTCGTAGGCGCTGGTGTTTCGCTATCAACGTTCCCAGAGGTAGTGTTAGAACTACAACTGCTAATACTAGTAAAAACTGCTACAAGTAATAAAGGTAAAAAATATCTTTTTGTGGTGTAAATAATGTTGCTCATAGTTTTATTGATGCATTTTCTATAACTTCAGTATAGCTGGTATAAATTCCACATGAATTTGTAATTTTTAGGTTAGTTGATGAAGCCTGAAGCATAAAAGTTTTTTGCGAGGCTTTACTTTGTTACTTGTATTAGCTATTTTCAAAATCAAGATGGGCTAAAATTTTAAAATTCAATCAAAAACTCAGTTACCAGGTTTTCCTGTTCCCTATTTTCAAAATAGCTAACCATACTTTGCACCTACAACCAAGGTGTGAAAATCCTTCCTCAGCCCCTTCTAGATATGCCTAGCAACGAATTTAACACGTATGACCCCCGTAAAGGTGAATGGGATGGTACACCAATTGAGCAATGGGAGCCTTCTAAGTGGAAGCAATGGAAGCCTAAATCTTCTGCTTCAGATGAATGCGTTAAAATTGAGCGCGATTATCTCAAGATAAAACATTCTATTCAGCAAGCTAATTTTGCACTCAGTTTAGATAAAGTAAAAATTAAACTTAAGCTTACTAGCGCTAAATCTATTGGTCTACAAGGTACTTTTCCATGTAGACGAGGTGATATTGGTAAAAATGGTAGTCCTAACAAGCAGTATACCATTTCATTTGGTTTTACTGCTAATGATGCTGGTGTGAAAACGGCAATCTTAAAAGCACGAGAGTTAGACTTATTATTAATTACAAAACAATTCCGATGGACGCCGGATTTACTGGGTAAACAAGCACAGAAAATAGCGATATTAGATGAATTAAAGCCCAATCGGCTGATCAGTGAGTTGATTACAGAATATGAAAAAGAATTTTGGAAAACTCATGATCATAATAGGCAAGGGATACGGACTTGGGAAACTCATTACATAAGACATCTCAAAAAACTTCCGCAAGACGTGCCTATGACTTTACAAGCATTAGAAGAGGCGCTAGAAAAGACTAAACCTAATACTTCGGCTAGGTTTTTTTTAGCATGGCAACTAAAAAAGTTTTGTGAATTTTGTGGTGTTAATGGATTTAAAACAATAGATGCGTATGCTACTCCTAAACCTCATCCTGCTATTCGGAAAGTGCCGATTGATGAGGAGATTCTGCAAGGATTTATCAAAATAGGTAAGGAGTTATCAGCATATGCTAGTAAAGACAATCTGACACAGCCAGAGCAATGGCAATGGGTATATGGCATGTTGGCAACTTATGGTTTAAGACCTCATGAATTATTTGCTGTAGATATTGCAGCGTTTATAGAACCAACAAATACTTTTCATTTGGTAAATTTAAATCCCCATTTGACAGGTGGTACTAAGACTGGTGAACGGAGTTGTGGTATTCCTCCACTGTATCCTCATTGGATAGAATTATTTGATTTGAAGAATGTGAGATTACCTTATAACGAAGGTACGCTAAGTAATAAAACTGCAAAACTCCACATCAAATTTAGAATGACGAATATAGGGTTTAGACCCTATGATTTACGTCACGCCTATGCAATCCGGGGACATCGCTTGAGAGTTCCGATTAAGACGATGGCTGATTATATGGGACATACAGTACAAGAACATACTAAGACTTATCAACGATGGATGAATGAAGATGCTAATTTAGAAATTTATCAAGAAGTGGTTATTCATAGGCAAGGTATAACTAAGGAGGCTTTAAAAGCGCGAATCAGTGAATTAGAAGCTGAGAATAATGCAATTAAGGCAGAAAATGCAACTTTAAGGGGGTTGTTGATTCAGCATCAGTTGGGTGAGTTGTTGAGTTAATATAGATATTTTTTTGTCGGGCTACGCCCCGCTTCGCTAACACGCAAAGGCGCAAAAATTAGAACTTTTGTAAGAGGTTTCATGTTGTTTGCTGTAAGTGTTTGGGAAATATAGAGCTTAAGTTAACTTAAAATCCCTAGCTGGCAAACGATGAGACTATGGCTGGTAATCTTATTTGCGTAGATAAAAATACTTATGAATCTTTGCAGCAAGAATTGATAGAACTACGTAGGATTGTTGCTAATTTGGAACTTGCTCAATCTTCAAATAGCTTCAATTTTAATTTAGAGCAAATGGGTTTGTTTGTTGAGTATACGCCTGCTGAGAGTGAAAGACGGCTGCGGGATATCGCTACTAATATGCCTGGTGCAATTTTTCAATTTACTAACCGTGATGGTATTTGGAAAGTGGACTATATTAGCGATTTTATTTGGCAGCTTGCAGGCATCACTGCAACGGAAATGATGCAGGATTTAAATTGTTTTATAGCGCTTGTGCATCCAGAGGATCGTGAGAACCATCTCACCTCAGTATTAGATGCGGTAGAAAATGCTACACCTTGGCATTATGAAGGACGTTTGGTGAAACCTAATGGTGAGGTTGTGTGGTGGCAGGGAGACTCAACTCCGACACGAAATGAGCAAGGAGAGGTTATTTTCTGTGGGGTACTGCTAGATATTACTCAGCGTAAGCAAGCAGAAGAGTCGCTGAGACAACTGAATGAAGAATTAGAAAACAAAGTTGAGGAACGAACCGCTGCTTTACATCAAACTGAAGCACGGCTGCGACGACTGGCAGATAATGTACCAGGAATGATTTATGAGTTTTGTCTCAAGCCTGATGGCATTATGTTCTTTCCCTTTGCTTCTTCTGGATGTCGAGAAGTTATGGGTTTAGAACCGGAACAGATTAAAAATGATGCATCACTAATGTTTGCCCATATTCATCCTGATGATATTAGCAATGTGCAACAAGCAATGACCCACTCTGCTCAAACTCTGCAAAACTATGAACTTGAATGGCGGATAATGACCCCTTCTGGTCAATGGAAATGGGTGAAGGCAATATCTAGGCCAGTCAGCCAATCAGCGGGTGAAATTCTCTGGTATGGTTGTATGTTTGATATTAGCGATCGCAAACTAGCAGAAGCACAATTACAAGACCAAGAGCAGTTCTTACGCAGTATTTATGATGGTATCGATCAGTTAATATTTGTAGTCAACGTTTTGGAAAATGGTGAACTTCGTTATGCTGGTTGGAATTCACATACAGCACGAGTCACTGGAATTAGTAATGCACAGGTAATTGGAATGACTCCTGAAGATGCGTTTGGGACTGTTACAGGTGCAGTAATACATCAGCGATATCAAAACTGTATAAATGCAGGTTTCGCTGTTACTTATGAAGAATGCTTGACTTTTGATGGTCAAGAAACTTGGTGGTTAACTACAATTAATCCTCTCAAAAACAGTCAAGGTCGAATTTATCGACTGGTGGGAACTACGTTTAATATTACAGAACGAAAACATGCAGAAGAGGCTCTGCAAGCAAGTCAACATTTTGTTCAACGCATTGCCGATTCTTCACCTAATATTCTTTATATTTTTGACTTAGAAGAACAACGCAATATTTATGTAAATCGGGAACTTACTTCTCTTCTTGGTTATTCCAATGAAGAAATTAAACAAATGGGAACACAAGTTTTACCTTTGATTACTCATCCTGATGATTGGGAGAAGGTTGTCACTCACTTACAAAATTTTTCTCACATTCAGGATGGTGATATTTTAGAACTGGAATTTCGCGTGCGACAAGTGAATGGAGACTGGCATTGGTTATACTCTCGAGAAACTCCATTTAATCGGAATATTAACGGTGATTTAAAACAAATTTTGGGTGTATCAACTGATATTACTAGACGTAAACAAGCTGAAATTAAACTGCAACAACAAGCTCAAAATTTAGAAAATACTCTGTTGGAACTACAACGCACTCAATCTCAACTCATCCAAAGTGAGAAAATGTCTTCAATTGGTAATATGGTTGCAGGTGTTGCCCATGAAATTAATAATCCGATTAATTTTATTCATGGTAATCTCATCCCAGCGAGTGAATACATTCAAGATTTACTAAGTTTAGTAGAACTTTATCAAGAACACTATTCTGAACCTTCAGAAGAAATTAAAGCAGAAATTGCCGCTATAGACCTTGATTTCTTAAAAGAAGACTTAATGAAAATCCTTAAATCTATGCGTGTAGGAACGCAACGGATTCGAGAAATTGTTCTATCACTGCGGAATTTTTCTCGTCTTGATGAAGCTGAATTCAAGGAGGTAGATATCCATGAGGGTATTGATAGTACCTTGATGATTTTGCACAACCGCTTGAAAGCTAAACCAGATCATCCAGAAATTATGGTGATTAAAGAATATGGTAAACTTCCTTTAATTGAGTGCTACCCTGGTCAGTTAAATCAGGTGTTTATGAATCTCCTGAGTAATGCTATTGATGCTTTGGAAGTGTCAATAGTTAACAGAGAAACAGATAACTATCCCACAATTCACATTTGTACTCAAGTACTCAAAAACAACTGGGTAACAATCAAATTTGCAGATAATGGTTTAGGGATTCCCACAGAAATACATTCAAAATTATTTGATCCTTTCTTTACTACTAAAGATGTCGGTAAAGGTACAGGGTTAGGACTGTCAATCAGTTATCAAATTGTGGTAGATAAACACCGAGGGAAATTATCTTGTTACTCAACACCTGGACAAGGGGCAGAATTTGTAGTTGAGATTCCGATTGTTCAGTCAACTCACTGAATATGAAAACGATGAACTACATAGCCTGTGGGTTGAGAAAACGGTTAGCAAATCTGAAAACATCGCCTAAATCTGTGTTGCCGTCGCGATCGCTATCCAAAAAATTCGTCAAAAGCGAATTTCCACCGAGAGTGCCAGGTTTTGTAGAACCCATATTCAGCAGGCTTAACACTCCTGATGTGAGTGTTGGTAAAGCTGCTTGAATAGCGTTGGCGCTGATTCCGGTTCTTTGAGACACTGTTTGCACGATTTGCTGCTGTAACTGAGGTGATAACAAAGATTGCATTCCAGATGTACCCACGCCGATACCAGAAGCTTGACCCATGAGATTTTGTAACTGATTGCCGCCTGGGGTTGCTTGCTGCTTGAGTGCAGGACGCAGCACGTTACCCAAAACTGACATGACATTTTGCATTTGAGATGCCTGAATTCCTCGGCTAGCTGCGACTTGCTGAATTGAGTTGACAATCGTTTCTAGCTGATTAACACTTCCTTGTTGATTGGGGTTGTTGATTGCGCTCAGAACATCAAAGAAAAGTCCCATAATTAATTGTCCTTAAACCCTGCTATGTGATGGTACGTGAACGTGGAAGGAGCGAATAATGCTCAACCAGCGATGATCATCTGTGTAGTAGCCGACTTCGGCGATGTAGTCGCGATCGCTCATCGGGATTAAAATGTGTTTGTCTTGGTCATGCTCATCGCACAGATATTCTTGGGTGCTGTAGGGTTGTTGGTTGTCAATGTCAAGATTTGTAACATCGTGAACTCGGAGCATCAATCTACGCCCTCCTTGACGACGCACAGCTGCCTTATACTCATCGGAAATTTCCCAATAAGCATAAGCCTCTTGAGAGTTGCGGGGTACAAGAATAATCCGGCAGTCACTTTTCATTTCTGGTTGATCGCTGGTTGTGCGATCGCCATTAAAGGAAGGCTGCCTTCTGTCAAGGAATGATCTAGCAGCTGTTCCCATTCCTGCAACTTTTGAGATGTTCTCAACTTGCTCAGGTACAGTACCGAATGCAGGTTTAGGAGATGGAACTTCTGTCGGTGCGGCATGAGCAAGTTTTAACCAACGACCATCATCGGTGAGGTAGCCTAATTCGGCGGCGATGTGTTCACGATTGTTTTCGGCAATGGGAATATGCAAATCAGGTGTTGATTCATCACAATTAAACTGCCGAAAACTTGTAGGTTCTTGTTCTGGATGGTCGTAAACACGTAGCGCCAGCTGGCGTCCACCTTGTTGACGCAGTTCTGCTTTGCGTGCTTCTGGAACTTCCCAGTAGGCGTAAACATCGGCTTTGTCGCGAGGCACGAGAATTACACGACTTTCATCTTTTGTGGTTGTGGGGCGATCGCTTGCTAAAGAATGGGCTGCAACACCTGTAACTGCCGCAGGTACAGCACCATCAAGTTCACAGGCTGGTACTCGCACATGAGCCGAACGAGCGATTCTCAACCAGCGATCGCTACTACTCACATAACCAAGTTCCCCTATGTAATCGCGATTGTCTACTGTGATAGGAATGTGCCTATCTTGCGACCGTTCATCGCAATCAAACTCTTTCATGCTGTGCGGTGGTTGACGATCCATGTCGTTGATGTCGGTGACATCGTAAAGACGCAATTTTAAATAACGTCCACCTTGCCGTTGTAAGTCTGCTTTTACCTCATTGGGAACTTCCCAGTAAGCATAAACATCCCGACAAGTTCGAGGTGTGAGGATGAGCCGACTCTCTGGGTTTAGGGTAGCGGGGACTGGTGCAGGTGCGACGCTAGGGGTGGTGGGGCGACGCCGACTCAACAACCACCACAGTAATCCACCTAATAATGGTATGAGTAATAATATCCACCAAGGAAATTCGTTTTTAGGTGCGGTTGTAGTTGCTGGGGTTGGCGGTAAAAGTGTCGTTTCAGGGGTGGCGATCGCATTTGCAGCCCTGGCTTGTTCGACAACTCGCTGATTTTCGGGGGCTGTAGCATAGCCTAAAAAGGCTTGGGCTGCGGGGCTGGGATTCAATCTGGAGTAAGCATATGCTAAGGGTTGGGAGAAGGGGTAACGAGGATCGGTGGGAAGAACTTTGTGTAGAGAGATAATTTGCACATTGGGGTCATTGATTACCTGATCGGCGATTGCATAGCCAATGCCATTTGCTCCTAGTTCTTTGACTACCGCATTTGTGCTGTCTTGTGAGAGTCTGACGGCATTGGCACCAGTTTGAAATGGGGCTTTTTGAAATACAGGATAATTTCGCAGTGCTTGCCGTAAGTCACTATTTTCCGGGCGGTCAACTAGGCGAATTGCTTGGGAAGAACCGCCAACCTGTGACCAGTTGGTAATTTCACCCCGAAAGATTTTGGCGAACTGTTCAGAGGTGAGGCTGTTTCTATAGGGATTATTTTTGCTGATGATGACGGCTATTTTGTTGCGAGTTATGGGAGTGCTAACTAATCCTCGTGCTTTCTCAGCCTCTGTTAGCGATCGACCAACCGCAGCTAAGTCAATTTTCCCATCCGGCAATGCTTTTAAGGATGCATCGGTGCCGTCGTATGCTATTTTTACATCTGTGCCGGGATACTTCGCTTTGAACTGTTCTGCCAGTGCCTGATTAATCTTTTCCATGCTGGTTGTGCCATTGATCCGCACATCTGTACCACTGGGAACCGATTGTGGTACTGGAAATGATGGGGATTGAGCAAGCGCTGGTGGATGAATAACAAAAGAGACTGCTGTGGGAGTAGAAGCAGCAGTCAAAGCAAATAAAATTGCTATTGATGTCTGTGATTTTCGTTGACGAAACATCTTACTAATATGCTTCCTCATAGTAAGTATCTATAGTCATGCGCTTTGATTTTTGATATTACTTGCGTAGGTTGGGAGTGGGGAGTGGGGAGTGGGGAAAAACCTTTTTGATTTCAGAAATCAAAATAGGAGTCTTATAGACAAAATTAATTACACAGTTGAATGATTATTCGAGGTGATTTTGATGGGGAATTTTATTGGCATAGGTACTTAAAATACTTCCGCATATCAAAGACGGAAGCAGCTAAAGTACTTGCATATTTAGAGGGTATTTAACTGACCAACCTATGGTAAAACTACCTTTAATTCTCGCTATTCATTTTCTGATTAATTCCTCCTTAAGGTAGAAATTATTGGTCATACTAGTGCAGGATGGCAAAAAAATATAATACTTATTAGAGCTTTTATGCATATTATATGTTTTTTGTCAATATAAAAACTGTAAAAATGAGGTAGTGAAAAGTAAGAAAAAAGTAAGAAATGAGTTTTTATGTAAAAGCCAAAAGCTAGATAGGGTAAGAAATATAGATGGTACGACCGCGCAGGGTCTTTGCTCAGCATTGGCTCAAAAGTGACAAGGCACTCAACGCCATAATTCAAGCCGCCAACTGTATACCAAGCGATCGCGTCCTGGAAATCGGGCCCGGCACCGGCATCCTCACTCGTCGCTTACTCCCCTTGGTAAAATCTCTAGTCGCAGTTGAAATCGACCGCGACTTATGTACACTATTAGCAAAACAACTCGGTAAAACCGAAAACTTTTTACTGCTACAAGGAGATTTTTTAACTTTAGATTTAACCTCTCATTTAGCAGCATTTACGAATTTCCAAAACCCAAATAAAGTTGTAGCTAATATTCCCTACAACATTACTGGGCCAATCATCGAAAAATTATTAGGCACAATCGCCAATCCCAACCCAGAACCATTCGATTCGATAGTACTATTAGTACAAAAAGAAGTAGCAGAAAGATTATATGCTCAACCAGGCTCAAAAACCTTTGGGGCACTAACAGTACGAGTACAATACTTAGCAGAATGTGAGTTAATTTGTACAGTTCCAGCTAGCGCATTTCACCCACCACCAAAAGTAGATTCCGCAGTCGTGCGTTTGCATCCCCGACAACTAGAAAACCCAGCAGTCTCACCCCGACAACTAGAAAATTTAGTCAAGCTAGGATTTGGGGCCAAACGAAAAATGTTACGAAATAATTTACAACCAATACTAGAACGCGATCGCCTGACACACTTACTGGAACAATTAGAAATAAATCCCCAAGCCCGCGCCGAAGACCTCAGCGTCCAGCAATGGGTAACTCTAGCAAATGAATTGGGAGTGGGGAGTAGGCAGTGGGGAGATGAAGGATAATAATTCATTCGCAATCCCCCATACTGGGACTTTGCCTCAAAGTTCCTCATTCCCTACTCCCTACTCCCTACTCCCTACTCCCTTCTGAAAATGCACTCCTACACCCTCACTGCCCCAGCCAAAATTAACTTGTACTTAGAAATTATCAGCGATCGCCCCGACGGTTATCACGAGTTAGCCATGATTCTGCAAAGTATCAGTCTAGCTGACCAAATTAAATTGCACTCGATTAAAGATGAAACCATCCGCCTCCACTGCAATCACCCACAAGTACCCGCAGACAACAGTAATCTCGCATATCAAGCAGCCGAATTAATGGCCAAGCAATTTCCAGAAGCCTTGAGTAAACATGGTGGTGTCGAAATTACAATTAACAAATACATCCCTGTAGCAGCCGGCTTGGCTGGAGGTTCGACAAATGCAGCCGCCGTATTAGTAGGAATAGATTTACTTTGGAAATTAGGACTAACCCAATCAGAAATAGAGGAACTAGGAGCTAAGCTTGGCTCAGATGTACCATTTTGTGTAGCAGGTGGCACAGCAATCGCCACAGGTAGAGGCGAGCAACTTTCTCCCTTAGCAAGTTTGGATCACATATATATAGTATTAGCGAAATATCGTAGCTTAGAAGTCTCCACCGCTTGGGCTTATAAAACTTATCGCCAACAGTTCGGCAATTCTTACATTCGAGATACCAAAAGCTTAGCTGCACGCGCTAATGCAGTCCACTCCGGCTCAATAGTCAAAGCTATCCTAGAACAAGACACCCGCGAAATCGCTCAGAAAATACATAACGATTTAGAACGTGTCGTTTTGCCAGCTTATCCTCAAGTTTTACAACTACGAGAAGTATTAGCAAACCAGCAAGATGTCTTAGGAACAATGATGTCTGGTTCTGGCCCCACAGTATTTGCGATTTTTGGCTCTCAACAGCAAGCAGAAGCAGCTAAGCTAAATGTGAGAGCCGCAATTCCAGACAAAGATTTAGAATTATTTGTAACCAGAACAGTTAGTCATGGCATTCAAATTGCATCATCAATTTAACAAAAGCCGTTAATCCCAAACCTAAAATTTTATGAGCGAACCCAACGTTACGCAACAACAAACCCAACAGCAGTTTTCAGCAACTCCCTTACGCAGTTTATTAGGTGCAGTCATCTCTGGAGCAATGGGATTTGGTTTATATTCATTGATGATTGCGATCGCTACAAACTTTGCCACCAAACCTATCCATTCAGATAATCTACTAGTAATAAAAATTTCCTCCGCCGTTCGTACCTTAGTTGTAGGTATAGTTGCCTTGGGAGCTGGAATATTTGGTATTGTCGCAGTCGGCTTACTAGCTTTGGCAGTGCAATTATTGGTGCAACAGTTAACCAAGCACAAAGATATTTAGGTGCGGAGGTTTAGATGGTTAGAGAGTACTTACCCCAAACACAATCCAATTCAGCACAAGAACATCTACCCCCACTTGAAAGTGGCGATCGCTTAACTCGCCCTGAATTTGAGCGGCGCTACACGGCTGCATCCCACATCAAAAAAGCAGAACTGATCGAAGGAATCGTTTACGTGGCATCTCCCTTAAGACATGAGCAGCATGGCAAACCCCACAGTCGAATTATGACCTGGTTAGGAGTTTATCAAGCAATGACCCCTGGTGTTGACTTGAGCATCGAACCTACAGTACGCCTGGATTTAGATAACGAACCTCAACCAGACGCAGTATTATTTATTGAATCTGCTGTGGGTGGACAGACTCAATTGAGCAGCGATGGTTACATAGAAGGATCGCCAGAGTTAATTGTGGAAATTGCCGCCAGTAGCGCCGCCATTGATAGAGGCAGCAAAAAGCAGGCTTATCGCCGTAACGGAGTGTTGGAATATGTCGTCTGGCTATCTTACGAGAATCAAATCGAATGGTTTTACCTCAGCGATGGCGACTATAAATTACTACCCCGGGGTGCAGATGGAATTATTCGCTCCCAGGTATTTTCAGGATTGTGGTTAGCTGTAGAAGCACTGCTAAACAATCAGATGGTGCGAGTGTTAGAAGTATTACAGTCAGGATTAAATTCACCTGAACATAATAAGTTCGTGGCGCAATTGCAGAAGAATTGACACTCACCAGAAATCAACAACCCAAAGGTACAAGTTTTTCCAACGCACCACGATTTTTAAGAAGTTGCAACTTGTGATTTTTGGGAGCCTGATATGACTGATGCTGTTGTCGCCAAACTCTAGGAGATATATCGTGGTGTTGACGAAACTGGCGAGAGAAATGACACGCATTTTGATAGCCTAATGCGATCGCAATCTGTTCAATTGACTGATTAGTATTTTGCAGTAAAGGACGAGCTGCTGCCATGCGACGCTTCACAATCCAACCATTTACAGTCTCTCCTGTTTGTTTTGCCACTCGGCTAGTCAAGTAAGCAGGCGAATAGCCAACAGCCTCAGCTACATCAGATAAAGTAATACCTTGGCAATAGTTAGTCTCAATAAAATCGAAAACCGGTTTAAGTTGAGGAATCGATGGAAAGAAAGCATCAGTAGCTACTGATAAAGTTGAGGCTTTAGAAATTTGATTCGCATACCAGCGCTTCATCAGAGCCTGCTTCTCAAGTCGAGTTGCGATCGCTCTCAACAAATCCTCTACAGTAGAAGGCTTGGTAAGATAATCGTCAGCTCCTAATTCCATACCCTTGCGAAGAGCAGCTTGAGTATTACAGCCAGTCAGAAAAATAAAGGGAATAATCGCCGTGTCATGATTTTGGCGAAGTGCCATCAGCACATCGTAACCATCCATATCAGGCATAAAAATATCACAAATCACCAAGTCGGGTAAATGCTCTCGTGCCTGCTGAATACCAACAATACCATTTTCAGCACCCATAGTTGCAAAACCTTCAGCCTCAAGGCTGGCTAAGAAGATATTGCGGGTGTCAGCATCATCTTCAATTACCAGAATAGTTGTAGACGATTCGTACATCATTTTTCTACCACTAGAATTTTTGGTGAGGAGTAGTTAGCAAAATCTTTGAATTACATCTTTTCTGAAGTTATAAGTGTTAAGTTACGATTCAACACTCATTACTCAAAATTGGCTGAAGTTTGTTTGACAAATGGCAATCTGATAGTAAAAGTAGTACCTGCATCAACTTTACTTTCCACAGCAATTTGACCACCATGTAAGTCTACAAGTGTTTTAATAACCGATAGCCCAAGTCCATTACCCGGTTTCTTATTAATATTGCTGCCCCGATAAAATGGTTCAAACAATCGCTTTTGATCTATTGCTGGAATACCAATTCCTCTATCTTTGACCTGAAAAATAATATTCCCATCCTTACAAGAGAGTTTGAAATCAACTGGAGAATATTTGATTTTAACGAGCAAGAGTGAATTATGTTCATCAAGCAACATCAATAAGCTTTGAATAAATATGTGTGAAATAACATATAGCGCTCCCAAATCATTTGTAAAAATCGCTCCGTGCTTTTCATTTGTATACTCTGCATCTGTGCGGTTTACTTATTTAACATTTACTTTCACGAATTAGAGAGAACTGCTATAACTATCAAATGTTTTAGTTAAAATGGCACTTACAAATAACTAAGATAGTAGTGATTTAGGGTTTATATCATGAAATTTATGCCCATCAATCTGGTTTATTTTTATTTACTCACTCAGGGATTTAACTATATAATAATGAGCCTGGTCATCTGTCATTGGGAATACATTATAGTTGTATAATTTTATATATCAAGATAAAGTATCTATCTAAAGAAATAGATACCGTCAATAGTCTATGTATTCGTAACTACAAAAAAATTAAGCTTAATAGTGTTTGGTAACACCAAGCAAACTAACTGACTAATCCTAGTGTTACAGACCGCACAAGAACTTCATAGCGCTCTAATAAAAAGAATTGCTGTTTTTGAGATATCTCAGTAATATATTAAGTTTATTGTGTTTTTTATTACAATAAATTAATGTACTTAGTGCTAGTATTGACGTAGATTTAATTACATAGACTAAAATCTATCAATAGTAATTCTTTTTAATGGAAGATTATTTAATATCATGAGTAACTTCTATCAGTCACTGTCTTCTCAAAAGTAGAATGAAAAAATATTACAACTCGTGACAAGTCAATTAGTAAGGTGTTTTATCATCTAAAATCTGAGGATAGCTATACCAACTATTTCAACTAATAAGAATAAAAATTTCAAGAACGAAAAAATAGGCACATTTAACAAAAAAAAGATCATATATTCATCGTCGAAGGTGAGTAAACTTAATCAAGAAGCTGCTTCTGCAATACGGTTCATCTGTTAAGTGTGGGTTTAACTGCATATTTATTTAGGCTGTTTAAACCCACCTCTCCTTGAAATATAAATCTGCAATAATTATTAATTTGATCTATGTTGTGACATAGATTTCTGTTTAGGTAGTATTTGATTTTTCCAATAATAAGACGCGATCGCGTCTTATAAAGCAGAAATATCCACACTATTTGAGCTTTTCTCAAATAGACAGAAATTAAAGTATTTTTGAATTTAGCGTATGATAAAAACCAAGTTAAGAAAGGAGAAAATCTACTAGATATAAACCAGTTTAAATTTACAAAAAACAGTACATGCCATGACTCAAAACCTAACTGACTATCAAACACCAGTAAGTAGAAAAATTAACACCGAACAAATTGAGCAAATTGTCAAAGCAATTATCGCAGGTAAATATTCCTGGGCATGTGTTTTAATATTGCGTTTTTCTGGTTACAATCCCATAGACTACATACCCTACCGTACTTACATTCGATTACTCAAAAATAACTACTTAGTTGCAAGCTCAAAGCCAAATCAAACTAATCGTGAGTCCACAGAAGTATTTGATATCAAATCAACCTGGATTCAGCTTTGAGAACAACAGTATAAATTTGATAAATACAAGTCTCATCAGGACTCTCTTCATTCCTAGCAGCTTATGACTTACTCAGCTACTACTCCTAACAACCGTTTGCAACCCATTCTTAAAGAAATTGTATGGCATAAAAAGTATGAGGTTGCACAAATTCAGCAACAGATGTCTTTAGCTTCTTTGCAACGCCAGTTAACTGCTGCTCCAACAGTACGAGATTTCATAACTGCTTTGCAACAAAGTCCTTATCGACCTAGCATCATTGCAGAGATCAAAAAAGCATCTCTAATTAACGGAATTATTAGATCAGATTTTGACCCAGTGGCGATCGCCAAATCATATGAACGTGGAGGCGCAACCTGCATCTCCGTCTTTACAGATCAAAAGTTCTTTCATGGCAGCTTTGAAAATCTACGTGCTATTCGTCATCGAGTAGCTGTACCTCTACTGTGCAAAGAGTTTATCCTAGATCCTTGTCAAATTTATCTGGCAAGGGCAGCAGGCGCAGATGCTGTACTATTGATAGCAGCAATTCTCTGTGATCGAGAACTCCAAGACTTTTTACGAGTAATTCACTATTTAGGGATGAATGCTTTAGTAGAAGTCCATACTTTGGCTGAACTAGATCGAGTACTAGCACTGGATGACATCCGTTTAGTAGCAATTAACAACCAGAGTTTAGAGGATTTGAGCATCGATATCAGCACCACTCAACAATTACTAGCAGCAAGGCGATCGCAACTGCAAAACCTGGGTGTAATCGTCGTTAGCGAATCTGGATTGTATACACCTACTGATTTATCTTTAATGGCTCAAGCCGGCATACATGCAGTTCTTTTAGGAGAAGCTTTAGTAAAAGAAGAAGACATACAACAGGCTGTGCGTAGTCTTCTCAAACTTGATCCTCTCACTCGTAACGATCTCCTAAAAAAAGGGATAAGAGAAAGATAGTTCTGAAAGCTTAAAGATTTTGATAATATTCTAGTTTTTGTACAAGTTTTAATTGTTATTTTATCAATAACACTTAAAAAAGTTCCCTTTGCGCTTTCCAACGCAAGGGGAAAATTTTTGAAATCTTTGTGATTTTTATCAAATACTTTGACTTAGTTAAATAGCAAATTTTGTCTCATCTTTGAATACTCATTGTGTCTCTGCTGCCTGACAAACAATCGCCATAGAGTTAGCATCAGCCGTCCCAGGCTTAGGGAAAACTTCTCGCTCAATTTTATTCTCTCTTGTCAACTTACCAGCAGCAGTGTAGAAAGAAACTCTCTTAGAAAATAACCTACCCTTACCACAAGAAGCATGAAAAGTTGTTCTTGCTATTTCTTCACCCTGCTCATATAAAAGGGTATATTCAGTTCCCTTAATAGATGTGACATCAAGAGTAATCGGGTTTCCATTATTATCCTCACCTACTTGAATATAGATATTATTATCCGTTGTCTGGGCGATCGCCGCACCACTAAACGAAAAAGCCAGCATTATCGCCATGATATTAAGTTTCTTCAAAAACATACGTATTAAAGGAGCTAAACTGTATATCTTTTTTATACTTAATAGATATAACTTTGAACGCAGTAAAACCACTGGAAATCACTCCTTTGAAGATACAAAGATGACTATGATGATATAACTCTAGTTCTAGTCAGCCATTCAGTAAGAGTTTTTAGTCTTGCTTATGTATAGATGCAAAGCCGCTTCACATCAGACATGGCTCGTAGATTCATTCTTAAAAATCAATCCCCAGACTCTGCTATTTAAACTGGTGTAAACCCATAAATTCTGGATATAAATACACAAGTTACTCCAGTTAGGACAGTTGAAAAGACTGTAATGCCCAAAAAATTACTTATTTTCAAGTAAAAGTTATAGTTTTTATCTTACAGCTGTGTAAATGAATATTTGAAAATATCTGTCAAATGGAATACTAGCAGCATCATAGTATACCAATGAATTAATCAAACTTTTAGTAATATCTGTGACTTACACTTACAAGGAGTAAAAATAACTGATCAGACATAACAAAAAAAATTTCAAACAAACGTTGATGTATGTATTGCAAAATCAACATTTTTAAGTATATTTAGCATTTTTGCTAGCTCAGTTTCATTTTACTCAGGCAAAAATTCATCGGTTATCTAAATCGCCTCATCTCCAAGCTGCTGATTTGCGATCGCTTGCCCTTTCACCAGCACTATCAGAATTTTTGGGCTAGTTTGACGCATTCCACTAAGCAAGAAAAATTATTGTATGATATCAACGTCTCAGTAAAAATCAAATACTTGCCCTTGTGCAAGGTTAAAGTAGTTATTTAGCGTCTCGTTCGCGTCAGCGTCTTTAGTTAGGGGAAGAGAAGCGGCTTGTCGTTAGACATCGCTGGGTATTGACTCTGATAAAATTTAGTTTTGTCTAAATGTGGCTGTGAAGCAGTAAATATAGACCTTTCTAACTACCAACACAAGGGTGTAAGATTTTTATGATTTTATTTGGCAACCTCATCTTTTTGCTCGTAAAATCGAAGACAAGTCAAAGGTCAGTAGAATAGAACCCCTAAATTAATGAATCCGTCAATCAGTCAGGGTGAAAGAACTATCATTAAATCTCAAATGATGGATCGGATAAACGATATCGCTTGGCAGGCTCACCAGGGTAGCGTTGCTGCGATTATTCAACTATTGAACGAAAAACTAGCCAATTCTGGTGTCAGGATTAGGGCTATTTTTGCCAATGGTGTCTTACAGCTTCTGTGCGAGGCAGCTAAGGTAGAGCAACTTGAGCAATCTGCTTTAGTACAACAAATCCAGCAAATCATGGATGCAATTGCACCTCGTAACATTCGTCGAGTCAATATTAACAGTCGAATTGTTCGGGAACAGCAGTTACTTTGGTTAGAAGAGATTAATCGCGATCGCGAAAATCAATTACTTTGGTCAGAAGAGATTGCTTTAGCTACACCTAGTATTGTCAAACAAATAATTAAAGATTTTTCGGAAGCTCGAATCGAACTTAAAAAGCCAAATCTACCTAAGACAAAATCGTCGTTATCTTTAGTAATTAATAACAAAAATAAACCGAGAAATGGTAAAATAGTAGCAGTAACTGGTTTCTGCTTATTACTGTTACTGGGGTGGTTTGTCTATGCTCAGTTAGGCAGTAGAGTAAACAACTTAATACAGCCAAAAGTAGACAAATCTTCAAATACACCAAATAGTGCTAAAACTAAAACCTCACTTCATACTGCTGAAGAGAGTCTAGACATTTCATCGAATGATCCATTTGTAGCAGCGGTGCGTGTTGCTAATCAAGCATCAGCATCAGGTAAAACAGCTATAACTTCAACTCAGTGGTTAGAGTTAGCGGCTATGTGGCAACGAGCTTCAGATTTAATGAGTACAGTGCCATCAAGCCATAATCGACATCAGGAAGCGAAAATTCGGACTCAACTTTATAAGAAATATAGTGAAGCAGCACAACAAGAAGCAAAGAAAAGTAAGTCTTAAGCTAGAAAAATCTCTCTATAGTTTAATTTTGTAAACCAACTTCTGCCCAAACTGCGGTGTAGGGAGAAGGTGAACTAGGGTCTGTGAAATAATTTAGATTAAAAATAACTAATTGCTGTCGCTTGGATGGTAGGCGATCGCTTGCTCAATTATTTCTGCTATCCTTGGGCTGATATATTAAATGAAGGCGCGATCGCACTTTTGCCAATCTGATCGTTCCAGAAGAATCACCCCTCCCCCTTGCTTAATAAGTATTAAATTTGCCAGTGTATTGAGTCCATTTCTAATGGACTTTCGCTATAAGACAGGGATTTACAATCCCTGGCGGACTGGTGGACTGGTGGACTGGTGGACTGGCGGACGACTGAAAGTTTGACAGGTGCAAGATCTAAGCGATCGCTTGCTCAATTATTCCTGCTATCCTTGGGCTGATATATTAAATGAAGGCGCGATCGCACTTTTGCCAATCTGATCGTTCCAGAAGAATCACCCCTCCCCCTTGCTTAATAGGTATTAAATTTGGCAAAATAACACCATCCATTCTCCTGTTAGGTAAACCTAATGCTCATCGGCGCAATTCTTCGGAATCGCTACAAAATAATCAGACTATTGGGAAGCGGCGGTTTCGGTGACACATACCTAGCAGAAGATGTGGATTTACCGAACCATCCGGTGTGTGTTGTTAAACACCTCAAACCAAAAGATTCCTCGCTTTCCACATTACAAATAGCCAGACGACTATTTGACAGTGAAGCACAGACACTATATAGATTAGGCAACAACCACGACCAAATTCCGCGACTATTCGCCCACTTTGAGGAGAAAGGTGAATTTTATCTAGTGCAGGAATTTGTTGATGGAGAAGACTTGAGCCGAGAAATTATTCCTGGTAAGCGGTTGAGTGAGAGCGAAGTCAAAAAGTTATTACAAGACATACTACAAGTCTTAGCCATCGTCCATCAACAAAATATCATTCACCGAGACATCAAACCGCAAAACTTAATGCGGCGTCGGCAAGACAGCAAAATAGTACTGATAGACTTTGGTGCAGTCAAAGAAATCAGTACCTTAGTAATGAATGCCCAAGGACAAAGTAGCTTTACAGTTGCAATAGGGACAGCTGGTTATATGCCCAGCGAACAGGCAAACAGCGACCCCAAACTAGCCAGCGATATCTATGCAGTAGGGATGTTGGGAATACATGCCCTGACGGGTTTACAGCCTCATGAGTTGCCCAAAGATCCCACCAACGGCGAAGTGATTTGGCGCAATTGGGCAAACGTCAGCGAGAACACAGCAGAGATATTAACCAAGATGGTGAGTTATCACTTCAACCAGCGCCATCGCACAGCAACAGATGCACTGCAAGCATTAACGCCAGCACCACCACCGCAAAAACCAGCGCCAGCACCACGACAAAAACCACAACCAACGCCACCAATATCATCACAGCAGTCATCAACGCCCGACATACCAAGACGGCGAGTAATTCAGACTATGGGGTTATTAGGTGTTGGGTTTGGTTTAGCAATAGCAGCAGAACGTTTATTATTTCGCCCGAATGCAGGAGAAAGCCCTATTATTGACGCTGGTACAACCACAACACCACCAGAACCAGAACCCCCCATTACCCAGTCTCCAACTTCCAAAAGTTCAACACCTAAACAAGGACTAACCTTACAAACCTCTCAATTTGAGGTTGTAACGGTGGATGTGCGGGGAAACATCGCTAACCGCCGCAACCGTCAGGCGAAATACTTCGTTGAAGACTTGGGAGGTGGCGTCACTTTAAATATGGTGCAGATACCAAGCGGAACTTTTACAATGGGTTCACCAGCAGGGGAGAAGGAACGAAGCTCAGATGAAGGGCCGCAACATCAAGTAACAGTCCCTGAATTCTTCATGGGTAAATATGAAGTCACGCAGGCACAGTATCAAGCAATCATGGGTAATAATCCCTCCAATTTCAAAGGAGAAAAAAGACCTGTAGAAAAGGTGAGTTGGAATGATGCTGTAGAATTTTGTAAAAAGTTGAGCCAGAGGATGGGACGCACCTATCGACTACCCAGCGAAGCTGAATGGGAATATGCTTGTCGTGCTGGAACCACCACACCTTTTTATTTTGGCGAAACTATTACCAGTGATTTAGTAAACTACAAAGGCACTTATACTTACGCCTCAGCATCAAAAGGTCAATATCGTCAGCAAACAACAGAAGTAGGCATTTTTCCGCCCAATGCCTTTGGTTTATACGATATGCATGGCAATGTTTGGGAATGGTGTCAAGATTATTACCATGATAATTATCAAGGCGCACCCACTAATGGTAGTGCATGGTTCAATGATAATGATAATCAATATCGTCTGCTGCGCGGTGGTTCTTGGTACAACGACCCAGAGAACTGTCGCAGTGCGTTCCGCTTCAGGAACGGAGCCGACTACCGTCTCGACGGCATTGGTTTTCGTGTTGTCTCTGTCGTTCCCGCGTGAGGACTCCCTTGCCCTATACTCTTTTGCCCTTTTGCCCTTTACACCTCTTTACTCTTTTTTCTGTCCGCCGCAGGCGGATCAAAAATTTTTTTTACATTTAAGCGATTAAAAGCAAATTTATTGTAGAGTTGCGAGAAAAGATAACATAAGTAAGTTAACTTTAAAAAAAGTATAACACGTTTTCATCATGAGTGAATTACCTATCATTCAAAAAACTTATGACTTAATTAAATGGTATGTACCTATATTAAATCGCCTGCCACATAACCACAAATTTCTCTTGGGTGACAGAATTATAGAAGGATTATACGACCTTTTAGAAGAATTAATCAAAGCCCGTTATTCTAGAGAGAAACTCACCCAACTAGAAGCTATAAACAGCAAATTAGATATTTTACGTCATCAAACAAGATTATTGTTAGATTTTGAGTTAATCAAATCTGATAGATATGAGTACATAGGAAAATTAATCAATCAAATTGGAATTGACTTAGGCGCTTGGATTAAACAGCAACGGCAATCAATAACAAAATAACATGAAACGTTACGGCAATTTGTGGACAAAAATTATAGACTTTGAAAACTTACTAACTGCTGCCAAAAACGCACAAAAAGGAAAGCGTTATAGAGAAAACGTTTTAGCATTCAACTACAATTTAGAATCAGAACTTGAAAAACTAAAAATAAAATTAGAGTCAAAAACATATATTCCCGGTAGTTATAAAACCTTTACAATTGTAGAGCCAAAACCGCGTATGATATCTGCTGCACCATATAGAGATAGAGTAGTACATCATGCCTTATGTAATATCATCACACCTATTTTCGAGCGCACATTAATAGCTGATACCTACGCTAACCGCCTTGGCTTTGGCACTCATCGCGCCTTACGACGTTTTACAGAATTTTCTCGTTCCAGTCGTTATATTCTTCAGTGCGATATTAGAAAATATTTTCCCAGTATTGACCATAATATTTTAAAAACTATAGTACGACGGAAAATAAAATGTCCAAATACACTTTGGCTTATAGATACAATTATTGATAATAGTAACGAGCAAGAAAATATAGTAGAGTATTTCCCAGGAGATGATTTGTTTGCACCGATACAACACAGGCGAGGTTTACCAATTGGCAATCTGACAAGTCAGTTTTTTGCAAATATTTATTTAAATAGTTTTGACCATTTTGTTAAAGAAAAATTACAAGCACGAAAATATATCAGATATGTAGATGATTTTGCGATCTTCGCTGAAGATCGCAATTTTTTAGTAGATGCTCGTCAAGCAATAGAAGAATATTTAGTAACTTTAAGGTTAAAAATTCATCCTGTAAAGAGTCAGTTGTTCGAGACAAAACACGGAGTAAATTTTTTAGGTTTCCGTATATTACCAGACTATATTCGTGTCCGCACAGAAAATTTACGTCGATCACGGCGCAGATTGCGACAAATGCAAATAGATTATGCTCAAGGTAAAATTAATCTAGAACAAGTATTACAAAGCTTACAAAGCTGGGTAGCACATTTAGAACACGGGGATACCTGGCATTTACGAGATAAGATATTCGCTACTCTCGTATTTTCGAGAGTGTGAAGAAGGGACAGGCACTTCCGACTGCTGCGCGGTGGTTCTTGGAACAACAACCCAGAAAACTGTCGCAGTGCGAACCGCAACAGGAACGAAGCCGACAACCGTAACAACAACATTGGTTTTCGTGTTGTCTCTGTCGTTCCCGCGTGAGCGCTCCCAAAGGTCAGAACTGATAGATGGGAATTTATCGGGTGTACATCAGGGAGTCCAGACCTGTTCCAGCGAGGAAGGCGACGACCTCCAAAAATCAAACTAAGTCGGGTAGCTTGGTAAGTTGCAATACTGAACAGCTATTCGACATAAACATGATAAATTTATCAGTTCTTAGTAAGGACTTTAGGCACTTTGCTTGCTGTTTCAGGTAAAGTTAAAACAAGGTTAAGATTTTTTACGACATAGTGAAATTTAGTAGTGTCAACAACGACATATGGGAGAATAAAGTTAAGAATTAAAATATATCCCCTTAAAAATTTCTGTCTACTTTTCAACGGGTGAATGCGTTTAGATGTGTGCGATCGCTGTCACTTTGTTGATAATTTCAAGCGCAATTATTTACTTTTTGAAAGTTATAAAAATCCAAACTAATACTTTCAAAAATGAAATTTAGTTGAGCGCAGATTGAACATGTCAAGTTTCATTCAGACTTAATGAAAATCTGGGAGTTACGAAATGGCAATACGAAATAACTTAGTCGCCAACTTGTGGCAGAGAGTACAAAAAGATTCTGTTAGTTGGGGATCTTTAGCTCTTTGGATAGGTGCATTAGCTGTACTATTAGTCACACTGGCAATGTTTGCTAACGCTTAATTTCAGTTGTTTCAGTTCCTGAATAATAAATCCTTTGGTAGAGACGCGCTATGGCGCGTCTCTACAAGTGTTTATCATGGTGACGAGCGTGGTATGAGATCATAGGAAAAGTTAATAGCGGTTAAAAAAGTCAGAACAGAATGCAACAACATCGCAAGTCAACAGTTGTAATCACAGGTGCGTCATCAGGAGTCGGTTTGCAAGCTGCTAGAGCGCTTTCCCAAACAGGACAATGGCATGTAGTAATGGCTTGTCGGAATCTCTCGAAAGCAGAAACAGCTGCTCAAAGTGTGGGAATGTCACCAGACAGCTACACAATTATGGAACTTGACTTAGCCTCTTTAGAGAGTGTTCGGCAGTTTGTCAAGAACTTTAGAGTAAGTGGTAGATTTTTAGACGCTTTGGTGTGCAACGCGGCAGTGTACATGCCCTTATTAAAAGAACCGATGCGAACCGTAGATGGATATGAATTGAGCGTTGCTACAAATCACCTGGGACATTTCCTCTTGTGTAAACTTATGCTAGAGGATCTGAAAAATTCACCTGCTTTAGATAAAAGACTCGTGATTTTGGGAACTGTGACAGCTAACCCAAAAGAATTGGGTGGTAAGATTCCAATTCCAGCACCCCCCGACTTGGGAGATTTACAAGGTTTTGTAGAGGGATTCAAAGCGCCTCATTCAATGATTAACGGCAAGAAGTTTAAATCTGGCAAGGCTTATAAAGATAGCAAACTTTGCAATGTGTTAACCATGCGAGAACTGCATCGGCGCTATCACGAATCAACTGGCATCACTTTTAGTTCTTTGTACCCTGGATGTGTAGCAACAACAGCTCTATTTAGAAATCACTATTCCTTATTTCAGAAAATTTTCCCACTCTTCCAAAAGAATATTACAGGGGGATTTGTATCTGAGGAACTGGCAGGTGAGAGGGTTGCAGAGGTGGTTGCTAATCCTGCATATAAAAAATCCGGTGTGTATTGGAGTTGGGGTAATAGACAGAAAAAAAATGGTAAGTCGTTTGTTCAAGAAGTCTCAGACGAAGCGAGCGATGATGACAAAGCAAAACGCTTGTGGGATTTGAGCGAAAAGTTGGTTGGACTTGCGTGAAAAGTCGGAACCTATTTCAAATAAAACAATAATCCAATTCCGACGATCGCAATTATCACACCAGCAATCGCTCGCCAACTCACTTTTTCGCCCATTAAAATCGCGATGGGGATAACGAACAATGGGCTAGTCTGCAATAGTGTTGAGGCGATTCCCGCCGCTGTCAGTTTAATTGCTGTTTGTTGCAACCAAATTCCCAGGTAGGTGCCACAAAAAGCAGCCAAGATACTAGCTAGAATTATGCGCCAAGATTGCCAATAGGGATAGGAGAAAGCTGTTTGTTGACGTATAGGAAACCATGCCCAGATTAAAAGGATTAACACGGCTGCACTCAATCGTAATAAGGCAGCCCACAACGGTGTAACACCAGCGGTTGTAAATGCGACGCGGGAGATAACTGTGCCGATAGCATTTGCGATTGCTGCTAATAAACTAAAGCCGACTCCTTGCCATATATGCGTTGAGTTAGCATCATCTGTACCAGGGACACGTTCTGTGACTACCCAAGCAACTCCCAAAATAGTTAGCAAAATCCCGCACCAAGCACTGATATTGAGATGTTCTTGCAGAATCATCATAGCTGCGATCGCTGTCAGTGGTGGGGCTAGGGTTCCTATTAGTAAAACGCGACGTGCCCCTAAGTAATTGATCCCAGCTAAGAAAGCTGTATCCCCTAAGCCAATGCCTACAACTCCGCTAAGAGAAAGTAGGAATACAGGCATAGGTGAAAGGTTTGGCGAGAATTCTCCTTTGATCAATATAGTGATCACAAGTAAGGCGATCGCTATTACTCCTTTAATTAAATTTAATTGTCGTGGCCCAATCCGTTGCCCCAAAAGCCCGTATATCACCGATGCTACTGCCCACAAACAAGCAGCAGATAAAGCCGCCACCTCACCACTCCAAGCATGAGGCGAAATAATTAAATAATTATTAAAAATAATATACACCTTTAAATAATTCGTAATTCGTAATTAAGTTTTGTAATGGCGATTTGACCGCAACACAAAACTTGCCGATTATAGAACCAGGGGACTTAAACCCACGGAACTCGTTAATTATCATCGGAAACTTTTTAATCATACATCAAAAAAAATAAATAAAATTAGCACTCTCCGTTGGCAAGTGCTAAGCTGTTCCACATATAACTTGCATAATTAGGGCGGGCAAGATGCCCACCCCACAAGAGTTTTATTTAATTTGATTATGTAATTTAGATGTTTTTTAGCTTAACCGATGACGAAAGTTTAATCACTACGATATAGGCATAGTTCTACTTCTTTTAGATGAAAATTAAGATTTTTTAGACATAATTATTTTTTCTAAACCAAAGTTTTATATAATTGATTCAAAAGGGATAAGACTGCAATGAAATACACTTTTGACATCATAGGAGTATCGCCAGTTTTGCCGTTTTTTAATCATCAACAGCAAAGTTGGCAAAAACCAAAACACCAAGGAGTGGAATATCTAGGAACTCACAAGTGTACTCTGGATGCATTTCTAGAATCTGTAGAATCAGTTCCGGTAAAGTCAGATTGGAATTTAGATCAAGTAGTAGATACAGTAATTCAGTTTTGGTTAAATAACTCAGAGAGTATTCGTTTTTGGAAAGTAAGTTTAAATGCCGCAGGTAGAGATAGTTTGCTGGTAGCGAGAGTTGCAGATATTGTTGCTCTACAGGCTGAATTTGAATCTTTACTGTAGTAGTTGAAAATTTGTTGTAGTTTTAGATATTAGACCTCTTGTAAAAGTCCTTTTTTGCGTTCTCTTCTCTGCGTCTTTGCGCCTCTGCATGTTAGCAAAGCGGGGCGTAGCCCAACAAAAAAATATTTATGCAAGAGGTTTATTGATGAATAAGTGATATTTGCAAAGGTGCTGTATCGTTGCGATGTTTGAGAGCCGATGCTGTTATACAATTTTGCTCAGCATTGGCTCAAAGAGGGCGATCGCTAAATTAGCAGAAAGTATGCTTTCTTAGCTAATTTTGTTAAGCTTTTTTTATATATTTTCTTTTTAACATAACTCCAAACCCGCCAGCCAATATAGAACCAAGGGTAGTTAAAGGTTCGGGGACTGGTTGAGGATTAGCATTTGTCACCGAAGCATTCGTTAACGACAATGTTGAAGAACCAATGTTATCAATGACATCGATAACACCGATGCCTACATTATAAGTACCAGCTGTTGCAAAGGTATAACTAAAAGAGGAATTTCCAGTTAGAGGGATAACTGAATTGCTAATTGTGACAAAGGCGCGATCGCTCAAGGAAGTATCATAGGTTAAAAAGGAATAGTCAAAACTAATTACATCCCCAGCCAGAACATTAAAAGCTTTCTTAATTGCAGATCCTTCGGTAGCATCAAGACCAAGGTTTCCTGAGTCGAGACCTAAAAAAGTTTCTAAGGAACTAATATAATCTGGGTCATTACCTGAGACATTGTAATTGACATCATCATCAGTACCATCAGCGAAAGCATTTGTGAGTGTCGCTTGATTTGGAACTGCAACAACATCACCTGATTTGTCCCAATTGCTTAAATCAAGACTGGCAGCAAAAGCAGGGGAAGCAATCGTAAAACTGCTTAAGCTCAAGCAGCTGAACACTATAGCTTTATTAATGTTTTGTTTGATAACAGTTGCAATCAACATAATATAAACCTCCTAAAAATTTTTGAACCAAATTGTTAGTAAACATCCAGTAGATATAGCAATCCTAAATAAGTTTTAAATTTCTCTGTTTCTTTTCTTGGCGCACTTGTCGCCTTGGCGGTAGCCTTAACTCAAATAGGATTGCTAGAGTAACAGAATTGCGAATTGTTTAAAGACTAAAAGTTAAGCTCCTAAAATACAAAGTTATTAGGATTATTAAGAGAGCCGCTACTTGCTAAATTTACCGTGATTAAAGGTCGGAAGATATCTTTACCTGTAGGGCCATCAGCATCAATTTGAACGCTGAAGTTGCTAGCACTAGTACCTTGCACAACTTTGACATAGCCATCGGCTATGGCGTTGACGCCGTTGTAGCCTCCTGTAACTAGGCTATCGAGCAGTTGGGTAAAGACAATCTTGTCCTTGCCAACCTCAAAATCTGTAATCGTGTCACCGCGATCGCGGATGTCAATATACACAAATTGGTCATTACCGCCACCCCCTGTAAGTGTATCTCCACCTTGGAGACCAATGATGCGATCGCTCTTTGAGGTTCCAGTTAATACATCACGTCCAGAAGTACCGATGATAGGTGGGTTGTCAATCTTAATAACTTCCAGATTGAAGATATCTTCACTACTCACGCCAGCAATATCTGTTGCTGTTAATTTCAGGCTGAGAGTACCAACATCGCTGTTAGTTGGTGTACCACTGAATGTTCGTGTAGCGGCATTGAAGTTGAGCCAAGCTGGTAAAGGATTACCGTTAGCTAACGTTGCTTTATAGTTAAGACTATCGCCAGCGTCTATGTCAATAAAGGTGTTAGCGTCGAAAGTGAAGCTAAAGGCTGCATCTTCGGTAGCCGTTTGAGAGGCGATCGCCTGATTTAAAGTTGGTGGATGATTAACAGGGGGGGTATCTTTAAATAAAACAGAGAGGTTGTCTAGCTTAACAATCGCTGGTGAATCCTGCGGCCCGGTTAGTCGGAAGCTTAGTTCACCAAATTGAGAGGTTAAGCCTGCAAGGGACACTGAATAATGTCCATTAGTAGGCAAAGTACTGAGATCCAAATCGGTTAATACACTATTATCAAAGACTACCTGAAGGCGATCGCCCTCTCCAACCGTCTCTACTGACAGATCAAACTCGATACTTTGCGGACTGCTGTCATTGAAACTCAACACCTGTCCTAGCGAAGTATCAGCCGTCTGGACAAGTTCAACCTGTGCGTTTGTTCCATCATCTACCAGCTTTACATTTCCTACGACATCCCAGAGAACGGTGACAATTTTAGAAGCATCTCGTGCTTGTGCAACCCAATTGTTAATTGCTTCATCATCTGTGGGTGTGAAATCAACTGCCAATATTTCTTGGCGTAAATCAGCTAAATCTTCAAATGAGCCATCTGTAAAGTTGCTAAAATCATCTGCTGTAGTGGAAGATGCTGATTTTGCTACAGATTGATTGAGAGTAAAAGCATTGTCGGGTTCTGCACTCAAAGAGCTAAAGCTTGCTGCAAACTTGAGTAATTTAGAGCTTGTGGTTTGTTTTCCTACAAAGTTCTCTAGAATGTACCTCTCACCAGTCAAAGGACGAGTATCTGAGTCTGTATAAATTTCTGTAATATTAAGGTGATCTGAAGGCTCATCTAATCCTCTGATCACATAGTTTTCAAAAGCCTCGCCATATTTTGGGGTTCCTCCTCTTTCTGGTGCTTTCCAATCAGGTAAGGCGTTTTGAACCAACGTTTGAGTGGCAGAGCTAAAATCACCTAGCTCAGATTTAATCAGATTAAAAATAGTGGTGATTTTGGTTTCAAGCCCATTTTGAACTCGATAATTAACTCTCCGCTCAATATCAGCAGCGTTAACCTCGTCTGGAATACTAATATCACTCAAAATACTGCTGATACCGGGCCAATCAGTTGAGTAGCCATCTAGTGCAGTGTATTGGTCAATGTGATACCCCATCTTTGTTAATAAGGTAGCAACACGAGCATTGACTGCTCCACCTCGGCTATGTCCAACTAAGTGGATAATTTGTTCTCCATTTTGGCTAAGTTCTGGATCTGCCAGTAAATTAGAAAGTCTTACGTCTTGAACAATTGTCTGTGCTGCATTTTCAGCTAAACTACCGCCTTTTTTGAGTTGAAGCTTTGCGATAGCTATAGCAATGGCAGCCAATTTTACTTGACCGAATGCTCCAAATGCAATTGAAGTAACCATCGAACCTATACCTGCAACCCATCCGGTTGAGGAATCCCAGTTCGACACATAAGTTTTGACATCTCCTTGAAGCGGAGTGCCGAAAGAGAGTGCATCTAACTTTTTACCCAGCTTGAACCACCCATCTAAAAAATTGGGAAAGACGTCTCTGCCGAAACCGTGGGTTGCAATGTTTAAAACTTTTGGTGGGGGAGGATCAGCGCGTAAAATTGCGCTACTTCCGTTTGAAAATGAAGCCCAAAAAGCAATTTGACCCGCCTGGTTAATGGGATCGTAAATCTCTAAATCTTGAACAGTACCCTCTTTCTCTAATAAAGTTACGGTATCGCCTACTTTAACAACTAACTTGGGATCGGCGACATTAAATGTTGGCGTTGTTTTTAAGGACACACTGAGATTGTTAGTGTAAAGCCCCTCTTTGCCAGATTGGTCAGAAGCTAGATAAGTGATTGTTCCTATTCCTAAACCCTTTTCTTGGAACAAGTTGTAGCTAACACCAATACGAGAGTTGACACCAAAGCTAGAAAAAATTCCTTTATCTTCACCTGTATCTAATATTCCGTTTTTATTAACATCATCAAATTCTTCACCCGGATCTAAAAACCCATTGCCTGCAATTCCAGCAATGCGCTGAATTACCCGACTAGTGCCGCCTGTATTGATACTGGCGAAAATGCCTGCACCAGGAGTTATCTTCAGTGCAGTTGCTCCCGCTTCATTGAGAACACCATAAAATGTGACAATTTGCCCATCATCGCTAATAACAGGACTGTTTCCAAGCTGAGTGAATCCATCGGTACTTGTTACAGCAATTGTTTTGGCTGTACTTAATTGATTGTTATATAAATTAATTGCTCTGATACCAGATTGAGATTCAGAAACTAAAACGCTCCCGTCGTCCGCAATTGCTATATTAACCGTAGCCGAACCTGGTAATAATCTTTCATTAAATTTAGAAAATAGAGACGTAGATGGAGTGACAAGCTGGCGATCGCCAAGTTCGTATCGTGGGCCAGAAAATATATCAACTTCAAAATTCTGCTTAAACGCAACAAATACACTCTCTCCTTTGTTATTAACACTATTGATCGGCAAAACAGAGTAATAATCGAAGGGATAAGAAACACCTGTTTGAAATCCGCCACCAGTAGCAATCAGCGAACCACTATCAGTACTGTCACTGTTATATAGACGCAAGTCTGATATGGACGAAGTTCCAGAAGTTCGCCAACTTCCAATCACCTGATTTTTATTATTGATTTGTACAGCTGTACCAAATTGAAGGTTGCTTGTTACTGTACCTGGAACAATATTAGTTAAAGTTAGTGAATCACTACCAACAAAAATAGCATTTGAACCAAAAACACTTGTATTTAGATCTCCAACAAAGGCAACTTTCCCTAAATCATTGATTGATGTCCTATTCTCAATTTTCTGGATTCCTTTATCTCCAGTCTTGGCGATGATTTCATATTTATAGAAAGGATTGGAGGGTGTTGAACTTGCCTGCTCGATCTGAACTGTTTCACTATCAAGAACAACTGTTGCTACATCATTCTCTTGCTTCAAAGCATTTAATTCTGTCTCAGTTAGAGTATCTCCTAACACCAATTTGGCAAAAATATCCCCTTCATCGCCAGGTGCATCAGTCGTATTAACTTGAGTATCAACCCAATGACCAAATTCTTCTAAAATGACACGCGCGATCGCCCCCACATCCCCCTGATGATTTATGATAAATTCCTGCGATAAATAAATCTTATTCGTCGCCGCTGCAAAAGCTCCATTCGCCCCATTGATATCTGCTGTGTGACGAATCTCTATTTCAGGAAAAATACTAAAATCCCCAGCTAACCACGCTGTCATTAGGGAATCAACTTTAGCACCCTCACCAAAAGCGATCGCTATTTTTTGACTAAAATCAGGCTGACTCGCAAAATTCTGTAAATTTTCTGGCGCTAAAACTAGGGCTTGTTCTATAGAAGTTAACTGTTTTGGGTCAAGGATTAAAGAAGACTTAACAATCAAACGTGCATTTTTCATCTTTATTAGCAGTTTTTATCGAACGATTAAAAGTTATTGTTTCAATACTCTACTGCTTGGTATAAACTTTGACGGTCGGAAAAAGTCGGAAAAAAGTCGGTTCTTCTTGGTAGATTTACGTAAACTTTTCAAAATCACAAAGGTTATAGTGCGAATATCGTAGTTAATCTCAGTATTGGTATGTAGATAGATGACGGTTGAAGAAGCGATCGCACTAGTCGAGCAATTATTAGAACGGGGACGCTTAACGAAAGTTCAAGAAATTGTGTTTCGTCAGTCATGGGCAGGACAAACTTACTTAGATATGGCTGTAGAGTCCGATTACGACCCCGGTCATATCAAAGACATTGGTTATGAACTGTGGCGATCGCTCTCTCAAGCTTTAGGCGAAAAAGTTACCAAGAATAATCTGCACGGAGTATTGAAGCGAACCACGCAGGCACAAAAGGACACAAACGCCCCCATCAACTTCCAACCATTCACGAATTACACAGATTGGGGGGAAGCAATCGACGTTTCCCAGTTCTATGGGCGTACTACTGAATTAGAAACCCTCAGCCAATGGATTGGGCGCGATAATACTCGTGTAGTCACACTGCTAGGTATGGGTGGTATAGGCAAAACCGCACTCTCGGTGAAATTGGCAGAACAATTGCAGGGAGAATTTGAGTATGTGATTTGGCGATCGGTGCGGCACGCACCTTTTTTTCATGACAAGGTGACGGAATGTATCAAAATCCTTTCTCATCAGCAAGTTACAACATTGCCTGCTAACCCTCACGATCAAATTACTTGTTTAATCGAGTACTTACGCAAATCCCGATGCTTGCTAATTCTAGATAATTTCGACACGCTATTACAGCAAGGTCAAGGGACAAGCTGTTACCGTGAAGGCTACGAATCTTATGGTGAACTTTTGTGGCGATTGGGAGAAACTAAGCATCAAAGCTGTATCGTGCTTACCAGCCGCGAAAAACCTGACCAAATCGCTGCTTTAGAAGGTGATGGTTTGCCAGTTCGCACCTTAGCTTTATCGGGCTTAGAAGTCGCAGTTGGGCAAACAATCTTAACACTCAAAGGGCTATCAGGCTCACAGGACGAAACCCGCCAACTGGTTGAGTGTTACCGTGGCAATCCACTAGCTTTAAAAATTGCTGCCACCTCAATTCGCGACTTACATGAAGGCAACATCGCCCACTTCTTTACCGAAGGTACAAGCGTATTTAAGGGTATAAGTAATCTTTTAGACCAGCAATTCCAAAGACTTTCCACCAGGGAACAGCAAGTGATGTATTGGCTGGCGATTAACCGCGAGAAGGTTTCTGTCGCAGAATTACAAACAGCCTTCACACCAGCAATGGCTAAGTCTAAGTTAATGGAGGTGCTAGAGTCTTTACGCTGGCGTAGCTTGATCGAAAGCAATACTGGGAGATTCACACAGCAACCTGTCGTCATGGAATACGTGACAGACTGCTTGATTGCACAAATCTGCCAGGAAATAATCACAGAATCACCGCAATACTTGCTGACTCATGCTTTGATGCCAGCTCAAGCAAAAGATTACATCCGCGACAGTCAAATTCACTTGATTGTACGACCTATCCTCAGTCAACTACAAATCAGGCTTGGCTCTACTCACCAACTTGAGCATAAACTTGACAGACTAGTTAAAAAGCTCCAAAATGAAGCTATAGATCCAGTTGGGTATGGTGGCGGTAATCTGTTGAATTTACTGGCACAATTAGAAACCAATTTAACTGGATACGACTTTTCGCGCCTCAATATCCGTGACTGTGATTTGCGGCTCAACTTACATCGAGTCAATTTTACTCAAACAACGTTTCGAGATTGTGTTTTTGCTGCGACCTTTGGCGGGATTACTAGCGTTGTCTTTAGTCCAGATGGGCACAGTCTGGCTACCAGTGATACAAATGGTGAAATTCACATTTGGGATGTCAGCAATGGCAAACAACTCTTTAGCTGTAAACAACACAACAGTTGGATCTGGAATCTGGCCTTTAGCCCTGTGCAGCCAATTTTAGCTAGTTGCGGCCAGGATCATACAATCAAACTTTGGGACATTACTAAAGGAGCATGTCTCAAAACGCTGTATGGACACACCAGCATTGTCACAGCGATCGCTTTTAGTCCTGATGCGAAACTGCTTGCTAGTACTAGCTATGATGCCACAGTTAAAGTCTGGCATCTGGCCACAGGGCAATGTGTCCAAACTCTCAAAGGACATAATGCTTGTGTGTGGAGTGTAGCTTTTCATCCGGCAGGTCAAATCTTAGCAACGGCTGGTGAAGATCACACAATCAAGCTGTGGGATTTAGAAACTGAATGCTGTGTACAAACCCTCAAACAACATCAGCACTGGGTAAAAGCGATCGCCTTCAGTCCAGAAGGGCAAATGTTAGCAAGTGGCAGTTTCGATCAAACCGTGAGACTGTGGGATTTACATACTGGCGTGTGTTTGATGACATTGTTGGGACACGCAGAAGTCGTCACCTCGGTAGCGTTCAGCCCTAACGGTGAACAACTCGTAAGTGGCAGCTATGACCAAACCGTGAAGATTTGGGACATAAACACCGGTAAATGTCTGGATACGCTAGAAAAACATACAAATCGGATTTGGTCAGTGGCTTTCCATCCTCAAGGACACTTGATTGTTAGTGGTGGAGATGACCACGCGGCTAGAGTTTGGGAACTTCAGAGTGGACAATGTACCAAAACCTTCCAAGGACACAGCAATGCTGTTTATGCGATCGCCCACAGTTGGCAGCAAAACTTACTTGCTAGTGGACACGAAGACCAAACAATCAAACTTTGGGATGTCAACCTAGATACACCACAACTCTTAAAAGTTGACCTCCAGCCTTTTCGTGTATTACATGGACACAGCAATCGTGTATTTTCTGTTGCCTTCAGTCCCGATGGTCAGTTTCTTGCTAGCGGCAGTGCAGATCGCACCATCAAGCTTTGGAGTCCCCATACAGGGCAATGCCTCAAAACTTTACATGGTCACGGTAGTTGGGTTTGGGCAATTGCTTTTAGTCCAGATAGTAACTTCCTTGCTAGTGCCAGCTACGACCATACAATCAAGATATGGGATGTGCATTCTGGTGAGTGTTTGCAGACATTGCATGAGCATCCTGGTTCTGTGTTGGCGATCGCTTTTAGCCAAGATGGCAAAACTCTTTTCAGCAGTGGCTATGCTTCGATAGTTAAACGCTGGAATGTGAAAACAGGCAATTGTCTGAACACTTGGGAGGCAGATTCAAACCGTGTTTGGGCAGTTGCTGTGAGTCCAGATACTCAATACGTTGCTACTGGTGGTGATGACTCCTTGGTGCGACTGTGGAACATCCACACAGGGGTTTGCCTGCGTACATTCACAGGACATACCAGCCAGGTAATCTGTATTCTGTTCACCGCCGACGGCAACCGCATGATTAGCAGTAGTAGCGATCGCACTATCAAAATTTGGAATGTACTTACTGGAGACTGCCTTGCAACACTACAAAATCATCTCCATTGGGTGTGGTCACTCAATATAACCCCAGACGATCAAACTTTGCTCAGTGGAAGTTGGGATGAAACAATCAACTGTTGGGATATTGCTACCGAGAAGTGTCTACAAACCCTAAGACCAGCCCGTCCATATGAAGGCATGGTTATTACTAGAGTAACAGGTTTGACTGAAGCACAGGCAGCAACTTTAAAAGCTTTGGGGGCGTTAGAAGTGAATTGATCCACGACTTTGACCGCGCAAGCAGATGTCATATCAAGTTCGGATAATCGCTTATTATTAAAATTTCTGTGCGTCTTTGCGTTAGTCCTAACGATAAGTCTTCAAGCGAACACGGGTAATTGTAATTACTTATTATTAAAATTTCTCCCTGTCCCCGCGTCCCCACGTCCCCGTGTCCCCGCTTCCCCGCGTCCCCGCGTCAGCCATAACGATAAGTCTTCAGACGGACATAATATTATATCTCATTCTCTAATGCTATAAGAACTTTGAGATATAAATTTTCTACTCTTTTCATTTGAGTTTCTCCAATTGAGGCATAGTGAAATAATCCAGGAGAACCATTAACTTCAAGAGTGGTGTAATCTGCTAGTGGCAAAGTTATATCATCAGCAATAATATCCACTCCTGCTAATCTCAGATTCATATCTTTTGTGATATGAATCGCTAACTTCTGAAAATCAGGATGAATACTCTCAGTTAAATCTACTGCTTCACCTCCAGTTGATAAATTTGCATTATCTAAAAGATAAACAATAGTATCTTGGGGTATAACGCTATTAAAATTTAGTTTGTATCTTTGTAGGTTTTTTTTGATTCTATAATCTTCAAAATCTATAATTTTTCGACGACTATTTTTAATAAAAGTGTCTTGTTTTTGCTGCATAAGTTCTAAAACAGTAGATTTTCCGTTCCCTGTTATAGATAGAGGAATCCTTTGATATGCTGAGAAAACTTCGTGATCCAATACTACGATTCTATAGTCATTACCACTATAGAATCGTTCCACGATGAATCCTGAGTTGTCTTTTAAAATTTTTTTGGCTACTTGATAATATTCTTTTTTATTATAAACTTTTGTTACCAATATTCCTTGACTAAGATTAATTGGTTTAACAATAACAGGAAATCCTATATTTTTAGCGTAATCAAAGCCGGCATCAACATTTCTAGAATTAGAAATTTTTTCACATAACTCTTCACTAAAAAATGTTTGACCTTCAGTAACATTATAGCCAAATTGCTTCAAATAAAAGCTTGCTATATTTTTATCTTTGACTATTTCTGCTGAGCCAAAACAATTAATGTCAAATTTATTGTTACGAAAAAAGGTTTGATGCCCGTTCTTAAACTTAATACATCCCACAAAACTATATTCTGGTTCTACTACAACAACTGCTCCTACTTGCTCTGCTACTTTCTGAATTATTGAGGTTACAAAAGGCGTTTTCATTCTTATTGTCTATAATTTAAGCGCAAAAATTTTAACTAATTTATAGAAATTGGTCAAGATAAGCTGTTCCACATATAACTTGCATAATTAGGGCGGGCAAGATGCCCACCCCACAAGAGTTTTATTTAATTTGATTATGTAATTTAGATGTTTTTTAGCTTAGTAAAATTTGACAATATTCAATAGGAACTAGGGACTAGAGAAGAGAAATTTTTATTGACTGCGACGAGAAACTTCAACAAAAGTATGGGTAGCAAGGAAAGTCCCACAAATTTGGTAATAGGTAATTGGGATTCTATTTTCTCGGATGCAACTATTAAAATTTGAAAACAATTTATATATTTTAATTACTATTTATAATTTTACTGATGTAAATTTATACAAATTATGCGATTAAAATACTTTTGCTATTTCTCATTTCATTTTTCTTTTTTCGCTTGCCAGTTAAGGCATTGAGGGTAACTTGGCTAATTTACCTCTTGTGCTAAGTATTGACAATTTATAAATAATCGAATAACAAGGTGGCAGCATCTTTAAAAAGGCGTTACTGTTATCCTCGCCAAGAGACTCAGTAACGCTACTTACTAAACTTCATACGGATAACATCAATCATGCCACAAAATACGGAATACAAAGCTACCAACTCAGAAACTCAAGCGATCGCCTACAAAGAACGCTTGAATTCATGGGCGATCGCTCGTTTACTTCCTGATACACAAAGGCAAATTGTAGCTCGCTTCCGCAATCGCTCTGATGCAGATGGCTATATGCAGCACCTGTGTCAGATAGTACCTAACGCTTCTTTTATGGTTGTCTTTGATTGTCAACGCGAAGAAGTTGTAAATTAGCTCACGATCAAAAACAACGTAGATACAGCAAAAGAATTGTCTATCCAAAGGGATAAAAAGAAAACGAATCCCTACTAGCAGGAAAAAGCTAGTAACTCAGAGGAAATTACAAGTATTAATTTTTGAAATTTTGCATCTTGCCGCTACGCATCTACATCCTTTTATCGCCACATACCCTTTGAGCTATAAAACAAAAATACCCACTCAAAGTGGGTATTTAACTTTACTAAACATCATACAAAAATATCGTGCTAACATACTAACTGCTTGACAATAGCTTGTCTAGTGGTGTGCCAAGACAAACTTAAGAATTTGATAAGATTTAAGTATGTAGCACAATTCATGCTCTTTTATTTAGCGATAACATGGCGCAAATAGCCATCTAAATTTTAGATACACAGAGATACTGCGAGCATAGGTGAGTGGGATTTCGTATTTTGATTAAGAATAGAAATTTCCAACACCGAATTGAACAAAAATATTGCACGCAGTCCCTACTCATAACGCAAGTTAAGAATTATGCGTAAAGATTGTATATTGAAACAGGATATAGGAGTGTAAAGGTTTTCCTCGACCAATATTCCGACAATCACAAGCCGCCTTACCCAAACCCTTAATTTGTTGTTTTCATGTGTCCGCTCTGTCTGATACCATCATCACCAGAGGTAAATGATGGTTAAATCGATATTAAAACAAATAATTTTTACTGAATCGTAACGGATAAAGACTAGACTAAAAAGTCTTGTATAGCAAAACCTGTAGCTTGAAATGAAATAATTATGTCCAAGGTTCTTGTCTCCGATCCTATTGACCAAGCTGGAATTGATATTCTTTCCCAAGTTGCTACTGTTGATGTTAAAACAGGGCTAAAACCAGAAGAACTGTTAAACATCATAGGTGAGTATGACGCGCTGATGATTCGTTCCGGCACGCGTGTTACTAAAGAAATCATTGAAGCTGGCACACAGCTAAAAATTGTTGGCCGTGCTGGGGTGGGTGTGGATAATGTGGATGTTCCCGCAGCCACGCGCCGAGGAATCGTTGTTGTCAATTCTCCCGAAGGCAACACCATAGCCGCCGCCGAACATGCGATCGCCATGATGTTAGCTTTGTCTCGCCACATCCCCGATGCGAATACTTCTGTAAAACGCGGTGCCTGGGATCGTAGCAGCTTTATCGGTGCAGAAGTTTACAAAAAAACTCTCGGCATTGTCGGCTTAGGTAAAATCGGCTCCCATGTGGCTGCTGTAGCCAAAGCCATGGGGATGAAACTGCTAGCTTACGATCCTTACATCTCCACAGAACGAGCCGAACAACTAGGCTGTCAGTTGGTAGATCTAGATTTGCTCATGCAGCAAGCAGACTACATTACACTACACATCCCCAAAACACCAGAAACCACCCACTTAATCAATGGTGTGACTCTGGCGAAGATGAAACCTACCGCCAGAATTATTAACTGCGCTCGCGGTGGTTTGATTGAAGAAGCAGCTCTTGCAGCAGCCATCAAAGATGGCAAAATAGCGGGTGCAGCCTTGGATGTGTTCGAGTCAGAACCGCTAGGTGAATCTGATTTGCGATCGCTAAACAAACAAGTCATCCTTACCCCCCACTTGGGAGCCTCAACCACAGAAGCTCAAGTCAATGTTGCCATTGATGTTGCTGAACAAATTCGCGATGTTCTACTAGGACTACCAGCACGTTCAGCAGTCAATATTCCCGGACTCGGCCCCGATGTCTTGGAAGAACTCAAACCTTACATGCAACTAGCAGAAACTCTAGGGAACCTAGTAGGACAACTAGCTGGCGGTCGAGTAGAATTACTGAATGTGCGATTGCAAGGTGAACTGGCAACCAACAAGAGTCAGCCTCTAGTAGTAGCAGCCTTGAAAGGGCTACTTTACCAAGCCCTGCGGGAACGGGTAAATTACGTCAACGCCAGCCTAGAGGCTAAAGAACGGGGAATCCGCGTGATTGAAACGCGGGATGCCTCCATCCGTGACTACGCCGGCTCATTGCATCTAGAAGCCACAGGCTCTCTTGGCACTCATTCTGTGACGGGTGCTTTGTTAGGTGAAAGAGAAATCCACCTCACAGACGTTGATGGTTTTCCCATTAACGTCCCACCCAGCAAATATATGCTATTCACCCTACACCGCGACATGCCAGGAATCATTGGCAAACTCGGCTCTTTACTCGGCAGTTTTAATGTAAACATTGCCAGTATGCAAGTAGGGCGTAAAATCGTCCGTGGTGATGCAGTGATGGCACTCAGCATCGACGATCCATTGCCAGAAGGGATCTTAGACGAAATTGTTAAAGTCCCTGGCATTCGAGACGCATATACGGTAACACTATAGTCGGGATAAGCTTACTTAATCAGTTACCAGTTATCAAAATTCTGATAACTGATAACTGAATTTATGACCGAATAATTCGTAATCCGTAATGACGCTCGTACCTCGCTACCGCTTCGCTAACGCTATCGATGACTCGCTACCGCTGACGCTCGTACCTCGCTCTAAGCGAAGCTATGCCGTAGGCTTTACGCTAACGTAACTCGTAATTACGGACAAAATTAATAACTAATTCATTACAAATTACGCGCCTCGCAGCAGTCGCTTTTAGCGTCTCGTAGAGAGCGTCATTAGCAATTACGAATTGGAGCAAAGCGACTTGACAAATACTTGGTGGGAACTCAAGATTTTATGTGAGCCAGATCTAGAAGATTCGGTCTTTTGGCGACTAGATGATTTTGGCTGTCGTGGTACAGCTAGTGAAACGAAAGGAAATTCTTCTTTGGTGAAGGCTTACTTACCCAGATTTCAAGCGCAGTTATTAGATTTGGCGGCGCTATCGTTGTGGCTGCGTCAAGATGCTCTGTGCGTAGGACTGTCATCTCCCACTCTAGATTGGCAGTTGATAGACGAAGAAGACTGGGCAAGTAGCTGGAAACAATACTGGCAACCCCTAGAAATTGGCGATCGCTTTTTGGTTAATCCCGCATGGCTACCATTACCCGAAGCCTCGACACGGTTAGTCATTCGCCTCGATCCTGGGGTTGCATTTGGCACTGGTAATCATGCCACTACGCAGCTATGTTTGGAATCCTTGGAAATGCGGTTAAGTGAAATTCCGCAATCTTTTGTGAATACTAACGATCAACAAGAACCCCCAGTAATTGCAGATATTGGTTGTGGTTCTGGTATCCTTGCAATTGGAGCATTGCTACTGGGAGCCAAGAAAGTTTATGCAGTAGATAATGACCCTTTAGCAGTGCAATCAACTATTAGCAATCGCACACTCAACGATATTAATTCAGAGCGTTTATTACCTGCACTAGGCAGCGTAGATGTTTTAACACAGCTAATTTCTCAACCAGTGGATGGTATCGTCTGCAATATTTTGGCTGATGTGATTATAGAACTAATCCCACAGATGAATGCGATCGCTAAACCCAGCACTTGGGCAATCTTTAGTGGCATTCTACTCGAACAATCCAAAGCTGTTGCCGATGCTTTAGAAAAACATGATTGGGTAGTTGCTACCCTATGGAAAAGAAAAGAATGGTGTTGCTTGAACGTGCGCCGTTCTTGAGACAGTAAATTTTTATCATTAAGACCGCAGTGGCGTAGCAGGAAAGTTATGATACGCTATCTGCTTGAGGAATGTAGAGGTACTAAAAATGACTAAGCTGCGCGTGGGGTTATTGTTTGGTGGTCGTTCGGGAGAGCATGAGGTTTCGATAAGCTCAGCACGAGCGATCGCTAAAGCCTTAAGTGCAGGGCAAAATCTCCATAAGTACGAAATACTACCTTTTTATATTCAAAAAGATGGCCGTTGGTTAGCAGGAGAAACACCCCAAAAGGTTCTAGGAACTGGTATCCCCCTATTAGAATCTCCTGTAGCAGCACTGGAAGCGCCAAATCTAATACCCAACTCCCAAACCCTCAGCAAATGGCAATCACCTGCTCAAGTTAATGAAGTGGATGTTTGGCTTCCCATTCTCCACGGCCCTAACGGTGAAGACGGGACAATTCAAGGACTACTCACCTTAATGCAAGTCCCTTTCGTTGGTTCTGGGGTATTAGGTTCTGCAATGGGTATGGATAAAATAGCTATGAAAATGGCTTTTGAGCAAGCAGGACTACCACAGACGAAGTACAAGGCTTTAACTAGAGCGCAAGTGTGGTCTAATCCCTGTGTGTTTCCTAAATTATGTGATGAAATTGAAGCAACATTAGGTTATCCCTGTTTTGTCAAACCTGCTAATTTAGGTTCATCAGTAGGCATTGCCAAAGTGCGATCGCGCTCTGAATTAGAAACAGCATTAGATGCTGCTGCTGGTTATGATCGACGGCTAATCGTAGAAGCTGGTGTTGCTTCCCCTAGAGAAGTAGAATGTGCAGTCTTAGGAAACGACCAACCCCAAGCCTCTGTTATAGGCGAAATTACTTATAGCAGCGATTTTTATGATTATGAAACCAAATATACTGAAGGTAGAGCAGATTTACTGATACCAGCCCCGATTCCCGATGCGATCGCTCGTCAAATTCAAGACATGGCACTACAAGCATTTATGGCTGTTGATGCTGCTGGTTTAGCAAGAGTAGACTTTTTCTATGTAGAAGCCACAGGAGAAATTTTGATTAACGAAATCAACACCCTACCTGGCTTCACTGCAACCAGCATGTATCCCCAACTCTGGGCCCACAGTGGTATCCCTTTTCCAGAATTAATCGACCGATTGATTCAATTGGCTCTGGAAAGGCATCCTGCTAGTTGAAGGGGAGTGGGGAGTGGGGAGATGAGGGAGATGAGGGAGTAATTTTCTCCGCGTCCCCGCGTCCCCGCATCCCCGCATCCCCGCATCCCCGCATCCCCGCATCCCCGCATCCCCGCGTCCTCTTCCCCACTCCCCACTCCCCACTCCCCACTCCCCACTCCCCAATTACAACGAAAAGTAGCAAAAAAGACAGATTTTTTGAAAAAATTTGTTTTATTTGGTAGCTTTTGTATTACAAAAAAGCTACTAAATCCCAAGTTTCGTTACGGATACATGATTCTTCGCTCCTCCAGTACAATCGTGGACTAGAGGGGTACAAATCTGAAAGTAATCATGGAAAATAGTCAGAATGTACAGCATGAGCCAACCCAAATTATAGGGGCTACTCCAGAGCTGACAAACAGTAAATCGATATCAATCAAAAGCTCAAGTATTCTGATAAATCTGGTTGCACACCATCCTTGGCTATTATTCACTGGGTTATTAGCCATGCTTTTAGGAAGTGCGGCCGTTGCCTTGTACAGCATAAGTCATGTTGGGCGTGTGGCAGAGGAAGAACCAGAAAAAATCCCAGAAGTTGTGGTTGAGCAGCCAATTACAACGCCCTCTGAGAATAGCAATCCTACGCCTTTGTGGATGGTAGCAGCGATCGCTCTCAGTTGTGGTAGCGGTTGCTTAATTATTTTCCGACTTTTTAACCGTTCCAAGCAACCACTAAAAGTCCCAAAACCAAGTATCAACCGCCATCAAGCACACTTAACACAAAGCCGCTACCCGAAGACAGAACCACGCCTTCCCAAAAATCCGCCGGTTTTTGTCCCACAGCAACAATTGACGCCAGTGACACCGCTAACAGCAAAATCAAAACCACTGGTAACAGTTCTGCCTCCAGAACACAAGCATCACCTAGATAAACGCCAAGAATCTTTAGCAGAATTATTGGACATTCGCAAACAAAGTTCGCTGTCTACCATATTACAGAAAAATTAGTTTCAAAACCTTTGGTGCATTAAGAGTCAACATTTAAAGAAAAATTGGGTAAGGTCGAAATAGATCCTTACCCAATTTTTTTCAGTATTAAAAGTAAGAGTGGCGATCGCGTGCCTTGGTGTCATTTTCCTGATCGTGATTGTAACTTATGCAGACAACTGCATTTGTCTTGAGTCTAAAGTAAGAAATTTAATCTATTTATTTATAACTGGAGTATAGTTTAATCTCTAAAAAATGCCTTTAAAAATAAAACATAGATATTACACATGAGTTTTATTTAAACAATGTGTAGTAACTACTTTTAACGTAAGTGAGGCCACAATCATGACAACTCAAATTATAGAACGCGATGCATTAATCGAGTTATCCACAGCAGAGCAAGAAGTTCTTTCTGGAGGATATGGAGGATGCAGAAAAAAATATGATTTTTGCGTCTATCACCACCATCATCATACAAGTGATAAGTGTAATGGAGATGGATGTAAAAAGGATTACTTTGGTAAAAACTCTGAAGAGTAACCCTTTATTTTGAAAGGTTTAGGGGTGTAAGGGTCTAGGTGTACAAAACCCTTACACCCCTAAATCCATATTTACTTGTCATAAAAACTAGGCTAAAAAAAGTACCCTCAGGGGTAATATCTATTTCAACCTATAAAAACTTATGTTTGAGTGGTAAATTTCTCAAGGAAGACAAATCCTATGCTTGTTTCTACCTTTGAAGTTTTGCTCAAACCCCAATTTCCCACTAATCCAGGAGGTTTCAACCAGATTAGCCGAACAGTTATTCAAGGCTATTTCTTGACCATTGCTAATGTTAACTTCTTTCCTGTCACCGTATCTCTAGTCTTTACAATTAAGTTTCCCGCAGATCCTACTGATCCCGCAGAGACACCTACTTCATTTAAAGACTTTATCAATGCTGTCGATATTTCTGGACAGAACCTTTTTTCGGGGGCTTTTTCTCAAGCTACCCTTGTGCCAGAAATAGTGCCTCAGAATAACAAAGCACGACTGACATTCACAATTCCTGATAACACTACTAGCTTACTCATACTGCAACCTGATTTTATTAACCAACCTGGACTACTAACCGCAGCCAATTTTGAGGCTCGTGGGTATGTAGAAATTTTCTTATCCTCGCTCTCAGGTTCAGATACTGCCACACTACTAATAACCCCTGAACAGCGGGGTACTTTCTTCAAAGATCTAAAGGGTGAAACTTTAGCTGATATTGGACTTGATCAAATTGTCTATCCCCTCCCAATTAGTAATGGAGGCGTATTCAAGCTTTCTAATTCGTAGATGTTTGGGGAGTGGGAGCGGGGAGATGAGGAGGACGCAAAGCTACGAGTAGCGTCTTTGCCAGGAGAAGGGATGACGGATGACAAACGACAATTCCCCACTCCCCACTCTCTACTCAAGGATAAAGACCTCTAACAGTAAGCGCTTGAGCTACACGACCTACGCCTAGCGTATAAGCTGCAAGCCGAAGATTAACTTGTCGTGTCTTTGATTGTTGAATTACCTGATGGTAGGCTTGCACCATCAAATGTTCCATTTCGCGGTTGACGCGTTCTTCATCCCAAAATAGATATGAAAGACCTTGCACCCACTCCAAATAACTGACAACGACACCGCCAGCATTCGCCAAGATATCTGGTAGCACTGTCACACCCCGCGCTTCTAACAACTGATTTGCTTCAAGAGTCACTGGGCCGTTGGCAGCTTCTGCGACAATTTGCGCTTGGATTTGATGAACATTTTCTTGAGTAATTTGGTTTTCTAAAGCTGCTGGAATTAAAACATCACAGGATAGAGTTAGTAAATCTGCGTTGCTAATTGCGATCGCTCCTGGAAATCCTACAATACTCTTGTGGTTTTCTGCGGCGTAGGCTTTTAAAGCTGGAATATCAAGACCATTTTGAGCAAATATTCCTCCTGCTCCTGTAGAAACGGCAATAATCTTGGCTCCTGCTTGGTATAATAATTCTGCTGCTGCACAGCCAACATTACCGAAACCTTGAATAACTACTCTCACCCCTACTAGAGATTGACCTCGATCTGTCAGTGCTTCACGTACAATAATCATCACACCGCGTCCGGTTGCCATTTCTCGTCCCCGCGAACCACCAATAGCAAGCGGTTTACCAGTGACAACTCCTGGTACAGCGTGACCAACATTCACAGAGTAAGTATCCATCATCCAAGCCATTTCCCGCGCCGAAGTACCCATATCTGGCGCAGGGATATCGATGGCAGGGCCGATATCTTTAATTAACTCACTGGTGTAACGACGGGTAATGCGTTCTAATTCACCAACACTATAGCGTTTGGGATCTATGGGGACACCTCCCTTCGCGCCACCGTAGGGAATACCTAACAAAGCACACTTCCATGTCATCAGCATCGCCAGAGCTGATACTTCTCGTAATGTGACGGCTGGGTGATAACGAATGCCACCCTTATAAGGGCCCAAAACATCAGAGTGTTGTACTCGGTGTCCAGGGAGAACCCGTACCTCACCATTATCCAATTTGACGGGGATGGAAACTGTCACCACTTTGCGTGGATGACTAAGAATTTCTAGTAAACCTTGATCTAATTTTAATTCTTTAGCTGCTGCCTCCAGGTAGCTACAAGCCTGGTCATATGGGCATATGTATGCCGGAGAAGCAGCTTCTAGTGGTAGTAAAGATTTGGAAATCATAAAATTTTCTCCTCTTCGCGGTATTTTCGCGAACCGGATTATGTACGCCTAGCTTATCCTGTTTTTCTGCGGAACTAGGGTATTTGTAAATTTTGTTAAAGGCTAAAGCTTAACCACACACCAAAATTGCGATCGCCGAAAATCCTAGTATTTATACGGTTTTTTATCTTGGCAAATTTCATATAAAAAAGACAATACTTACGTAAAATGCGTGTTCTGTATTTTATATCAAAGTTTCCTACAGGCGGCGCACCACCCGCTACGAATAAAATAAACACTTTTTTCTCACTCCCTACTCTCGGTCACTGAGCAGAGTCGAAGTGCCACTCCCTATGTCCTAACACTTAAATTAGAATTATCCAGCTTATGTTACAAAAAAAAAGTTATATCCAAGAGGTAGCATTTTTACCTATCACAATCAAGGCTTATGGGGCAGCATTAAACTCTGAGCCATACATAGTCAAAGATATAAATACATCATTATTAGACTTTTCTAATATATATAGTTTGACCAACGTCAATGACGCATCTTACTTTACTGCTTACGATCCTACTAACGGGGCCGAGTTGTGGAAAATCGACAACACTACAGGTGATGTGGTGCTGGTTAAAGATATCAATCTCGGTTCTGGAAGTTCCTATCCCAATAATCTAATCAACGTCAACGGTACGCTTTACTTCAGTGCTTTTGACCAAACCAATGGCACTGAGTTGTGGAAAATCAACAACAGCACAGGTGATGCAGTCCTGGTCAAAGATATCTACCCAGATTTCATCAGTTCCAATATCAACAACCTCCTCAACGTTGATGGCACGCTTTACTTCACTGCTTATAACCCAACTAACGGTCTTGAGTTGTGGAAAATCGACAACACTACAGGTGATGCAGTCCTGGTTAAGGATATTAATGTCGGGTCGGGAAGTTCTTCTCCTTACAGCTTGACTAATGTCAACGGCACGCTTTATTTCAATGCTACTGACCCAACTAACGGCAGTGAGTTGTGGAGAATTGACAACGCCACAGGTGATGCAGTCCTGGTCAAGGATATTAACGTCGGGTCTGAAAGTTCTTCTCCTTACAGCTTGACCAACATCAACGGCACGCTTTACTTCACCGCTACTGACCCAATCAACGGCAGTGAGTTATGGAGAATTGACAACGCCACAGGTGATGCAGTCCTGGTCAAGGATATTAATTCGGGTTCTGGAAGTTCCTTTGTTAACAACCTGATTAATATCAATGGCACACTTTACTTCACCGCTACTGTCCCAACCATCGGCACTGAGTTGTGGAAGATTGACAACGCCACAGGTGATGCTGTCTTGGTTAAAGATATTAATGTCGGGTCGGCAAGTTCTTATCCCAATAGATTTACTAATGTCAACGGCACGCTGTACTTCAGTGCTACTAACTCGACTAATGGCAACGAGTTGTGGAAGATTGACAACACTACAGGTAATGCTGTCTTGGTTAAAGATATTAATGTCGGGTCGGCAAGTTCTTACCCCTACAACTTAACCAATGTCAATGGCACACTTTACTTTACCGCCACTGACCCGACCAACGGTAATGAGTTGTGGAAGATTGACAACGCTACAGGTGAAGCAGTGTTAGTCAAGGATATCAATGTCGGGTCTGGGAGTTCCTCTGCAAATAACTTAACTAACGTTAATGGCACGCTTTATTTCACCGCCACTGACCCAACCATCGGCACTGAGTTGTGGCAAATCAACGCCACGGGTGAAGCAGTCCTAGTTGAAGATATTAATTTGGGGTCTAGCAGTTCTTCTCCTAGTAACCTCAAGAATGATAACGGCACACTTTACTTTAGTGCCACTGACGGCATCCACGGGTATAAGGTGCGAAAAATTGATAGCACTACTGGTGATGTGGTGATTTTGAGGAGTTCATTCCTGAGTTATCCTTCCTATCCCCAAAATCTCACCAACGTTAATGGCACGCTTTATTTCACAGCTACTGACTCGACCAACGGCACTGAGTTGTGGAAAATCGACGCCACGGGTGAGGCAGTGCTGGTTAAAGATATTAACCCAGGTCTAGGCAATTCTGCGGCTAATAACTTAACTAACGTTAACGGCACGCTTTACTTCACAGCTACTGACACAACCAACGGCACTGAGCTATGGAGAATCGACAATGCCACGGGTGAGGCAGTCCTGGTTAAAGATATCAATTTGGGAGTTGATAATTCCTCTCCCAGTAACTTGATTAACGTTGATGGCACACTTTACTTTACCGCTTATAACTTCAACAATGGGGCTGAGTTGTGGAGAGTTGATAACACCACAGGTAACGCAGTGGTAGTTGATGTTTATCTTGGTCAGGGAAGTTCCTCACCTAGTAACTTAATCAACGTTAATGGCACAGTTTACTTCACTGCATATAGCCCTAGTCAAGGAACTGAATTGTGGAAGGTTGACAACACCACAGGCAATCCATCCTTAGTTAAGGATATTAATCCGGGAGTTACAAGTTCTACCTTAACTAACTTAACCAACGTCAATGGAACGCTTTACTTCACTACTGATGACGGCATTAATGGCACTGAGTTGTGGAGAGTTGACAATACCACAGGTGAAGCAGTGTTAGTCAAGGATATCAATGTGGGGTCTGGAAGTTCTTCTGTTAATAACTTGACCAACGTTAATGGTACGCTTTACTTCAGTGCTTTTGACCCCACTAACGGCAATGAGTTATGGAAGATTAACACTACGGGTGAGGCTGTAATTGTTCAAGACATCAACCCAGGTTCTGCAAGTTCTTCTGTTAATAACTTGACCAACGTTGGTGGCACGCTTTACTTCAGTGCTGATGACGGCATTAAAGGCAATGAGTTATGGAAGATTAACACTACGGGTGATGCTGTAATTGTTCAAGACATCAATTTGGGTTCTGGGAGTTCTTCTTGCAGTAACTTGACCAACGTTGATGGCACGCTTTACTTCAGCGCTTTTGACCCAACCAACGGAAATGAGTTGTGGAAGATTGACAATCTCACAGGTGAAGTGGTGTTAGTTGAAGATATCAATGTCGGGTTTGGGGGTTCTTCTGTCAACAATCTAACCAATGTTAATGGTACGCTTTGCTTTACTGCTAATGACGGTATCAACGGCAATGAGTTATGGAAGATTGACAAAGTTACGGGTGATGCTGTGCTTCTCAAGGATATCAACACAGGATCTAAAGGTTCTGCTGTTAGTAGCTTGACCAACGTTAATGGTACACTTTATTTTACTGCTGACAATGGCATTATTGGAACGGAACTTTGGGCTGTGTCGCTCAATAATGCACCAGTTTTAACTACTGAAATTAATGATCAAGCAGCTATTGAGGATAGTCTTTTCAGCTTCACTATTGCCAATAATACTTTCAGCGATGTAGATGCTGAGGATACGATCGCATATGCAGTTGAGTTAGAAAATGGTCTCTCATTACCTAGTTGGGTGACTTTTGATGCGACAACTGGTATTTTTAGCGGTACACCGACCAATGCAGATATCGGTAGTTTGAATATCAAAGTCACAGCTACAGATGATTTTGGGGCTAATATTAGTGATGTGTTTAATTTAGCGATCGCCAATGTAATTCAAGGTACTGCAAATGCAGACAACCTCATTGGTAGCAATTATGTAGACATTATATCAGGACTTGAAGGTAATGACACACTTCAAGGGCTGGATAATAATGATACTCTCAATGGTGGTGCTGGGGATGATACTTTAAATGGTGGACTTGGCAACGATACATACATCATAGATAGCTTTGGGGATATAGTCATTGAAGACTTGAATGCAGGTATAGATTTAGTTGAATCCTCTATTAATTATCAGCTAGGAAATCACCTAGAAAACTTAACTCTAACTGGAACTCAAGTAACTAACGGTATAGGCAACAACCTCAATAACACCATAACGGGTAACTCTGGCGTTAACATCTTAGTCGGAGGTGCTGGTAATGATAACTTAGCTGGTAATGCTGGTGATGACATATTGATCGGTGGAACTGATCAAGATAAACTGACTGGCGGAGTTGGTCGAGATAGCTTTTACCTAACTGAGACTCTGAGTAGTGGCTTTGATATTATTACTGATTTTAATGTTTTAGAGGACACAATCATTTTATCCAAGTCAGAATTCGGACTCAGCCAAGCAATGGGTATACTTAACGCTAGTATATTCCGGTTAGGGGCTAGTGCTACAACGACAAGCGATCGCTTGATCTACGAGCAAACCACAGGCAATCTATTCTTTGATGCTGATGGAGTTGGCATTGCAGCACAAGCTATCATAGCTCAGTTATCCAACAAACCACAATTGACCAATACCCAAATTGCGATCATGTAGCTGGAAGGATGGGGGGATGAGGGAGAGTCAATAATTACGAATTACGAATTACCCACAAAAACCTCAGAAGTGAAGTTTCCATGTAGCCCATAGGGGATATGATGTTTAAGATGGAGACGTGCGATCGCGCCTTGAGAAAAATCACTCGCATCTAAAATCACTACATCAGATCGATGATGAGTTGCATCATAAACCAAAGCCAGTACCCAACCATCATCTTCTGTCACAGAACCTGGACGCGAAACAAAAATCGGCTCACCGATAAAACCACCAGGCGCAGCACTCCAGAGTTGTCTTGTCCCAGATTCTAGATCAATTTTCAGCAATGCCTGTAAAGGAGCATTACCAGTCTCTGCATGAGCTGCACCTATATACATGTATCGATAAGAACGTCCAACGTTTGCCGGATGTATACTAGGAAACTCACAACAGCGACTCTCAATTAACTTTCGTTGTACCACCCCATCTTGGAGATTAAGATTAAATCGCCAAAGTTGCCCAGGTGAACCTGCTTCAAAATCAACTTGTCGAAAATCGCTTTCTGGCTCTACTTGTGGTAGAGATTGGTAACAAATAGAGTCAATTACAACTTCATCTTTTACCTCATAAGCATTAATGTGGTGGAAGACAAAACCAGACTCAGTTTCGAGAATTTTGACTTGTGTTGGCTCTGTTTTAGGCGTGCGGGGAATAACTATAATTCGAGTTGGCTGATTTGTTTGAAACTTAATACATTCCCCTGCTGCACGAATTCCTAAAGCAACAGGTATGGGATTGAAGGTGACAGGATTTTGAAAAAAGATGCAGTAGTTTGATGTAATGACAAAATCATGAATAAAGCAGAACCCTGGAAAAATGTGAGCGTATTTTCTAACAACTTGACCAGTTGGATTTAGTTCAAAAATAGTAATTGTAGTTGATAATCCAGGCTTAATTGAAAAGTTGACCAGGCAAGGCGCACCCCCATCTTGTTCACAACTAGGGTCAAGACGGGGATGGGCGCCAAAGCCATCGCCAGGTGATAATACACCATCAAAGTATTCTTTTGCTAATGTTTCTAGAGTATAGGGGTCGAGGCGATAAGGTTCAGCAGCTTCCCATAATGCCAGCAGTTTATCACCCCAGTAAATAACATTAGTATTAGCAATACTTTTGAATTTGAAATCGAAAATATTCGCCAACCAACCGCCAGGTTTTTGTGTACCAAATACACCGCGATAAAGAATTTTTCCAGCTTTTTGTTCTGCTAAATAACCCTCAGTTTGAACAAAGCAATTACGAAAATGGGCACGCCCATTTATAAAAGTAATCCGACTAATCATGCCATCGCCATCAAAGGGATGATGAATAGATTGTCCATTGATATCTAGCAAACCAGGGCCATTTCTAAACAAGGTACCTTGAAGTTCTGGAGGAATTTGCCCTTCTATATCATCAATCCAGTAATCAAATTCTTGAGGTAGAGATTCATATCCTCTCTGCCAGTCACCACGAGTGTAAGATTTTGGGGAAATTTGGCTTTCTTGAAGCTTAAAACTCTGCGTCATAAATTTAGTTTTTTAACTCACACCAATTTGGGTAATTCGTAATTCGTAATTCGTAATGACGCGACGCTCCTGTGTCGCTCTAAGCGAAGCTATGCCGTAGGCTTTACGCTGACGCTCGTACCGACGCTCGATGACTCGCTACCGCTACCGCTTCGCTAACGTAATTCGTAATTGAAGCGATTACCAATGACAAATGACTTACTCAACTGCCTCTGATTGGGGTTTTTGCAGCATTAACTCAGAGACGTTGGGCAAAAATAGTTCTTCTCCATTTTTTGCAGAGGCTAGTTGTGATGTTGATGTCTGTGTTTGTTCTTCAGCCGCAGGTAGCCAGTGAAGAAATGCCAGGGGTAATAGGGTACTGAGGTTGGTAATTATAACTAGAAGCCAAAGTGCTTCAAAGTTTTTTTCTGTAATTCCTAACCAATGCATAATTAATGCTCCGAATTCATAGGATACCATTCCTGCTAAATTGAATACTGACATTAACAATGCAAATAATGTTGCTTCAACTCCAGGGGGGCAAAGTCTTGCTGCTAACACCAACACCGGCATAAAGGCAATTTGTCCCATCACAGTAAGAATTAGGTTGTCACCTAAACTAAACCAATGGTCATCTATACCCAGAAGTCGATTTGTGTGAGTGACTAATAGCAGCATTGTCATCCCCAAAGTCGCGGAGATGAAAGTCCCCCAACCAAAAATTACTCGGAAGGGGACAGTTTTAAGAAAACGCTGGAAAATCCAAACACCAATTAAAGAAGCAAAGCTTGTAACTAAACGTACTCGCCCTAAAAATTCTGGTTGGAAGTGAAGTTCGTTAGTGGTGAAGAAGAAGAAAGCAGAGTCAGCAGTTGGAGTGGCTTGCCAGATGAAGAGAAAAGCTGTTGGTAGCCAAATTGCTTTTTGGGTAACGGCTTGGCGTAGCTGCCCAATTTGATGCTTAACGTTGAGGAAGTTGTTATAGTTACTGTCTTTTGTATCTTGACTTAAAGGTAACTCGGCAATCAACCAAGCTACTCCTGAAACGATGAGGGGGAATAAAGCAGTAATCCAAAAAACAGTGCGGGTGGTGAAATGCTCTAATAGCATACCGCTGAAGTAAGCTGTGATCAAGCCCCCGATCGCAGAAGCACCCCAGCACAGAGATTGTAGAGAACCTGCATTTGCCTGCGATTCTATTCTGGCCCGTTCAACAACTAGTGAGTCAACTATTACATCACTCACTGCCACAGAAAGAGAACTTAAAGCGATCGCAATTGTTGCTGTCCAGCTATTATGAACTATTGTCGCAAGACTGATCCAAGAGACAGTTCCTAGTATTCCTGACAAAATTAGATACGGACGCCTGCGATAGCCCAATATCGGAAAACCATCTGAAATAAAGCCAAACACTGGCTTAATCATCCAAGGTAGCGCGACAATTCCCAGCATTGCCGATACTTGAGCTGGACTCAGCATTAGCTCATCTTTGAGGAAAAAGCTAACGGCCAAGCGTGCTAAACCCAAAATTCCTTGGACAAAGTAGACAGTCAGAATTGCAATTAATTCGGCGTTGGGTTCATGACCCAAAAAGATTTTCTCTGTTACTGAGTCTTTGACCTTGGACAAGCCAGAGGAGTGAATCAGCATTTGATGAATATTTTTGAAGTTTTATCGACTTTTATATCATATCGATTTCTTATGACTTTCTGTGTTTGGGGAATTGAGAATTAGCAATACGCTGTGATTTTATGTAAATTGAACACTCAGTACAGCGTTTCTTGTTTTAAATAAGGTACATTTCTTTAAGAATAAGGGCTAGGGGCTAGAAATTAGAGACTAAACCGTACCTTATGTGATTGAAAATTGATGAGAGCGATCGCAACACTTAATTTTTTTTATACGCAACGCGTTTAAGTGTTTTTATACATTCGACAATAATTAAAACTACTACCTAATATTTTTCTTTATAGTTCTTATTTTTTCTTATTTTGTTGATGTTTTTTCATAACTATGTAGTAATTTTTATCCTGTGATAATGATTTAATAATCCAACTAATTGAACAAATATAACTAACTTGATTTTTGCTTCCTTAATCACCACTTAATATTTTTGTTATAAATTTTTACTAAAAATTTTCCGTATATAGTCAGAATGAGAAGAGTCAGGTATCAATCAAATAACACTAAATAATTAGCATTATGGCTCTTATTACTGGTGATTCGGAAGCTAACACCCTTGTTGGCACGAATGATATCGATCAGATTTTTGGGCTTGATGGGAATGATACGATCTCTGGTCGTGGTGGCAATGACGAGATAAACGGTGGTGTTGGAAATGACACCATTAATGGCGATGACGGCGATGATACCATATTTGGTAATGCTGGTAATGACACGATTTCTGGTGGTAGTGGAAATGACACGATTTCTGGTGGTAGTGGAAATGACACAATTTCTGGTGGTAGTGGAAATGACACGATTTCTGGTAATGACGGCAGTGACATAATCTCTGGCGGTATTGGCGATGACAAGCTAGACAGTGGTAATGGCAATGACAGACTAGCAGGAAGTTCTGGCAATGACATTTTAGATGGTGGCAATGGTAGCGATACTGCTGATTACAGCAAACTTGGTGAAAGCATCACCCTTTTACCGACTGGCACACTCGAAAAAGGCGACTTGGGTACAGACCAACTTGTGAAAGTCGAGACTATCATTGCTGATGCTAGTGTACTAAATAATACGATTGATGCATCTACAGCAGTAGGTGCATCGATTAATGTCAACCTGCAAAATCTCACTTTAAAAGTCAATGGCGTTCCTGGCGTTGGGCCATTTAAAGTTGTCAACTTTGATGATGTCAAAGGGACAAATCAAAATGACACGATTGCAGGTGACGAGCAAGATAACCTATTGTTTGGCAATGGTGGCAATGATCTTCTGATTGCCAGTGCGGGTGATGATATTTTAGATGGTGGCAATGGTAGCGATACTGCTGATTACAGCGAACTTGGTGAAAGCATCACCCTTTTACCGACTGGCACACTCGAAAAAGGCGACTT
>NZ_JCACKM010000296.1:623-4465 GCF_059505385.1 Desmonostoc vinosum | reverse complement strand
TGTCAAAGGGACAAATCAAAATGACACGATTGCAGGTGACGAGCAAGATAACCTACTGTTTGGCAATGGTGGCAATGACACTATCTCTGGTGGTAGTGGTAATGACACTATCTCTGGTGGTAGCGGTAATGACACTATCTCTGGTGGTAGTGGTAACGACACTATCTCTGGTGGTAGCGGTAATGACACTATCTCTGGTGGTAGTGGTAACGACATTCTTGTAGGAGGTAGCGGCAATGATACTCTTACTGGTAATGCTGGTAATGATAATCTGACAGGCGGACTTGGTGCAGATAATTTTGTCTTCAACAGACTATTGGAAGGTATTGATATTATCAAAGACTTCAAGATTGTTGAGAACGATACAATTCAAGTTTCTCAATCAGGATTTGGTGCGACATCCCTTGATGAGTTCAGCTACAACTCTTTGAATGGTGATTTGTTCTTCTTAGAAACTAAATTCGCCAACATTCAAAATAATCCGAGTGGTTTCTCAATCGATGACAGTATTCAGTTAGTGTGAACTACCTACACTGTACCGTCAGGTCAGTGTAGGCTTCCCAATTCAATGGGGATAGCCTCGGTCTTCATAGATTTTTTACTAGACTACACTCCTCAACTCACGCGCAATTCATGAGCGAAAATGCGGTGTAGCTCCGCTTCCCGCATTATTCGCATCTCGACACCTCCCTATCGGGTAGGTGTGAGCCTTCTTGCTGTTTCAGGTAAAGATTTATTGGGGTTTCGCGTTGACTGTTGACGGTTAGAAGTCATCAGTCAACATTTACTGTTCTTTTTTGTGACTCAACGCGATCGCAGTATTCTGACCACCAAAGCCAAAACAGAAACATAGCGCCTGCTTAATTTTACTGAACCGTGCTGTCCTCACAAGACCTAAATCAAACTCTGGTTCATGCAATCCTACACAAGGAGGCAATATTTGATACTTTAATGCCATCAAAGCAAATGCTACACCCAAAGCCCCCGATGCCCCTAAAGTATGGCCTGTGGCTCCTTTGGTTGAACTAACTGCTACCTTTTGAGGAAATAAACGCTGAATAACCATGCTTTCCATGCGGTCATTTAGCTGTGTAGCAGTACCATGAGCATGAATGTAATCAATATCTGCTGGTGTCAGGCTACTACGTTCTAAACACTTATTGATGGCTGCGATCGCACTTTTACCTTCAGGATCTGGTGAATTAGGATGATAGGCGTCGTTTGTGATGCCAATTCCCACAATTTCACCATATACCCTTGCATGACGCCGCTTTGCCAATGCCGCCGATTCTAATATCAACACGGCTGCACCTTCGCCCAAAGCCAAGCCTTCCCGGCGCAAGTCAAAGGGATAAGCCCCTGTTTTCGCCAAAGCACCCATCTTGTGAAATCCTACCAGAGATAAGGGTGTAATTGGCGCTTCCACAGCCCCTGCGATCGCTCGTTGACATTGCCCAGTTTGCACGAGTAAAGCGGCTTGAGCAATTGCCCAAACTCCTGTAGCACAAGCTGCCATTGGTGCCAAAACTATCCCAGATGCACCAATTTGTCGTGCTGCGGCGATCGCATTCATATGTGGTAAAGTATCCAACCAATTCTCAATAGAGGGACGGGAGGAAAAACACAGAGAAATATTCCCCCCGTCCGAATACATCTGCCGTGCCAGCATCTCCCAAGATGCTTGATGAGAGCGACTTGAGCCAATCACCACAGCACAATCAGGCAAAGGTGAAACTAATCCAGCATCTTTGAGTGCAGCTGCAACAACCAGCTGAGTTAGCTGAGTTAATTCCGCTGGTTGTTGATTAATTAATCCTAGAGGAAATGGTTCTAGTTCTGGAAATGGTTGACATATCCGAATTCCAGATTTGCTTAGTAGCAAATTTTTCCAGCTTTCTGCCAGACTATAGCCAAGAGCAGAAATCAGACCAATGCCAGTGACAACAACTTTAGACAATGGGGAGTGGGGAGTAGGGAGTAGGGAATTGGGAAAGAGGCAGGGTGCAGCACTTTGACTACGCTCAGTGGCCAAGCGCAAGGGGGAAATCTACATACAACCTTCCCCCTGCTCGCTGCTCCCCTGCTCCCTGCTTCCTCATCTTCCTAACCAGGCATTTTCAAATTTTCTGCGCCTTGTGTCACTTTAGCGGAATCGATGCGATCGCCTTGCTGAATTTTGTTAACAACATCGAAGCCTTGAGTAACGTAACCAAAAACGGCGTAGTTACCATCAAGGAAAGCTAAATCCGCTAGAGCAAAGTAAAATTGGGACGAAGCAGAGTCTGGTTGTTGCGATCGGGCCATTGCCACTGCACCCTGTCTATGAGGCAATTCTACAGGCTGGACAGTTGCATCAAATGGTTTGCTATAAATTGGGCTACTTGAACCTTTTTGCTTAATTTCTAAAGGTACATAACGAACGTTTTCGGTTTTCGGATCAATAAAACTACCTGTTCCTAATCTGTTGATTGAAACTTTCGGGTCTTTACTTTGAGGATCGCCACCTTGAACTACAAACGGTTGGGGATCGCGCACAACACGATGGAAAACCAAGCCATCATATACACCTTTTTGTACTAAATCTACAAAATTGCCAGCTGTCACTGGGGCATTAGTGCCATCGACTTCAATGGTTATCGGCGAGCCTTTAACTGTAACTACCACAGTAGCTTTGCCTTCGAGCTTTGGTAAATCTGCCATTCCAGGAATACTCTCACTAGTAGTTTCAGATACTGATGTTGCTTCAGTAGTTATCTTGGTGCTTGCTTCAGTTGTTTTCGATGTAGCTGTAGCTGTCGAAGTTGGTGAAGTATTAGAAGAAACTTGCTGTGTTGAACATCCTGTCAACATCAAAGCACCGATCATTACAGCAGCAAACAAAAATTGTGAAATTTTTAACCGCATTGTTCAGTTATACGAATTAGGGAGTAGGGAGTAGGGAGTAGGGAGGAGCCACTGCGTTGCGGGGGTTCCCCCCGTTGTAGCAAGTGGCGTTAGGAAAGTAGGGGGAGAAAGAACAAACACCAGTTTCCAATTTTCCATTCCCAAATTTCTTACAGTCCTTCTAAGGGTACTTCTAAAAAGCGGGCTAATTCAGCACCTTTTGTTTCCAACTCCGTTAAAGATAAGGGTTGGCCTACCCTTGTGAGGGGAATATCTCGCTGACCCTTAATACGTAAGTAAAGTGCGCGACGAGGATTCATACCTTCTTTAATCAGAATTTTTACAGATTGTACATCTTGGATACGGTTATTAACCTCAATGCGGCGGTTTTTACCAGGAAATCCCCAACGGAAAATTTTGATGGTACCAGCCTCTTGATTGAATTCGTTATAACCGCCCCCGACATCCCATAAAATCATCAGCCAGAGGTATAGGGCTAAAAGCACACCAGCAGAGCCATACAAACCCATAACCAAGCCCTGGGGAAAGAATATCAGTTGAGTTGGATCGGTCACTATGAGTAAATTTATTTTTAGATAACTGGATATACCAGCTAACAAAAAGCCTGTAGCACCCAAAGTTACGACAGTTGCCCACCAGTAGTTACTCAACCGACGAGAACCGAGAACATTTTGATGTAGGATACGTGCAGCAGAGCGATCGCCATTAGGCGAATCACCTTTGTTAGTTGTTGTTGATGCTGTCATTTAACTACCTTAGCTCATTAGATGTTCCCTTTATGAGTCTGCCATTGGAGCAGGATATCTTGCAAGCTCAAGGGAGTGGGGAGTAGGGAGTAGGGAGTGGGGAAAGAGGCAGAGGTTAGACTACACACTCAAGTTTGAGGGAGTGGGGAGTAGGGAGTAGGGAGTGGGGAAAGAGGCAGAGGTTAGACTACA
>NZ_JCACKM010000296.1:0-523 GCF_059505385.1 Desmonostoc vinosum | reverse complement strand
CACTTCAGCTACGCTCAGCACCAGCTCAGTGACCAAGGGTAAGGATAAGATCTACATACAATCTTCTCCCTACTCCCCACTCCCTACTCCCCACTCCTAAATTTTGAGATTTCTGAGAAAAGTTGTGTCAGATTGTTAAAATTCTGATATTCATAGTATTTAATAGCTTTGTGTAAAAGACCTGACTCACTTAAGTGGATCGGGCAAAAACCCCACTTAATGTGGTAAGTTAAGAATCATTAAGTTACCAAAAGCTAGATTACTAGTTAATGGTACGGGTAACGACATAACCTGAGAAATACCGACTTAACTAAGCGGCAGTCTCTCAGAATATCAGATGTATTAACGCATTTGATCAAAATATGTCAAAAAAAACGTTAATTCCTCACGAGTCGGTGCTGTTTCACCGCAGCGCAGCCTCAAAAACGTTGCAATTTTAGTAAAAAAGAGGATTTTAGTTCGATGACGATCGCAGTTGGACGCGCCCCAAGTAGCAGAGGGTGGTTTGACGTAGTAGATGACT
>NZ_JCACKM010000295.1:0-82759 GCF_059505385.1 Desmonostoc vinosum | reverse complement strand
CGTAATTAAGTTTTGTAATGGGGATTGAGCGCAAAGTCACCAGGGGGAAACCTGCTCACTGACGGCAGTTGTTCATGGGGGAAACCCCGCCACTTGCGCGGCTGCCGGGAAACCCGTCCAACGCAGTGGCTCCCCAAGATCACACTGCCTCGCCTCTGTGCATGTCTAGATTTCCGTCGATCATCTTTAAATAAAAGATAATTAATTAGTTGAAATAAATAATTAAAATAAGTTATGCCTAAAATAATATTAATAAAATTAAACTCTTTGATAGACTTTTAAATTTCTTCATACTCTGGTGTGTAGAGATATTATTTACTACTCTTGCCAGAGTAAGACGATTTAAGTTTTAAATATTATTGCTTTACAGAGTCTTCAAAATAGGCTCTATTCGTCTAAAAATCTAAAAATATTGCCATTTCGGCAACATAGATTTCTAGAGTTTGGTTATTCTCGGTGTTAAGTCTATTGTCTATACCTAAATTTGGTGTTTTTACAAAAACACTATCAAACACTAAATTGGAAAAGACGATACCGCTAGAGAAGCTCGAAACAGCGCTACTCGCTGGCTAGATAACCCAACATCTCAAATTAGCACAACTAGTCACCAGTCCAGAATCTCAAAACTTGCATAGTCATTTGTTCAAATCTTTATATCCAGGAGAGCCTAACTTGGTATACTTAGAATTCATTTAGAAGAGTGTGTTGCCTATGCGTTTCAGGAAAAGGCACTAACAACGCGTAAGGTAGTGCTAAAGCCTACATAACCACTGTATTTGGCTGTAAATTGCTTACAATCCTGCAATAAGCAGTTTTTCTCTGATTGACTGATACCAAAATTGAGTTACTCTTAAGGCGGGTTGCTTTCAGCAAACACCTACTCTGAGAGAACAATATAAAGAAAACGTTAAGCTTAGAAATTTTGTCTGATATTTGCAACCTGCAAACTGAATAAATTGATACGGCAAGCTCAAGATTTATCCACTACCCTAAGCAAGGTAGCCAATTAAAGATTCTTATGTCTCTGGCAATTGTAATGAATAGTTTACAATACCAGTGGATGAGAAAATCTAAAGAAAATATAAAAGAAACTAAAATGACTGTGGTGTCTGGAGGACAAAAGTGTTTCTGAGATTAGCGCATCAACATCGGCAATTCGTTCAAGACTTGGTAATGAATTTACAAGCCTTGGCAATTGTACTAGAGCGACGAGGATATCCTGCATCCTGTTATACCTGTGGCGACCAAATGAATAGTGCTTCGTTTATGGTGAGCTTAGGTGATAACCATCTGATTCGGTTTTTAGTATCCGACTACGGGATCACTTGGACAGAAATGCGGGATGACCGTGAGTTAATGAAGTTAGAGGGAGCAGAGGCAATTAACCAATTGCAAGAACTTGCTAATCTTGTCAAGCAATCTATGCAAAACATTACAACCTCTAAAACCCTTGTCAAGAAGTGTTAATGTTTACCTATTCCCAAACAATGGGGAATAGGGAGTAAGGAGTGGGACAAGAGGGATTTTTATGCTTGATCACTCAGCAAAAAATATTTAGAGTCCATTGCCAATCAAAATGAAGGGTGCCCAGTAATAGGGGTGACTAAGGTTGCCACTGACTGCTATGGGCATATTTTGATTAATGGCTTTTAAATCTCCCTTAATTAGGGCAATTTGTGCTTGTCGCAAAGCTTCGACTTTGGTCAACTTTTCAGAGGAAAGATTGGTATAAAAAGCACTCATCAATGCTTGTGTACCACCATCATCCACAGCCCACAAAGAAGCAATTGCAGCCCTAGCGCCTGTTTGTTGCATTTGATAGCCAAAGCCTAAAATTTCTTCACCATTACCTAAGTTACCTCCTAAGCCAGTTTCACAGGCACTCAAAACTACTAAATCTACATGTGGGAGTGACCAAGTAGCAACGTCTTTGAGGTTAACGCGATCGCCATTCCCGAATAAAATAAAAGAATCTTCCGGCTTACCCACCACAAAGGCGGCATGAGTTGCTAGATGGACTATTGTATAATCGTCCATTTGCGGTACAGCCACCTTGGGGCTAAAAGTATTGTCTAAAAGTTTCTTAGTTTCTGGAACTGCTGCGGCTAAGATTGCCACTTCCTGTGCTGCATAAGGCAAACCAGCAAAAGTAACTTGGCGATTGCCAATTTTAATTTGATAGTTACCTTTAGTAAAAGCACCTGCTAAAATCCGTAAACTAGACTCTTTTGGTACATTCAAATTAGTGAGACTAGCAGCTGTAATATGATTGACACTAAAGCGCTCAACTAGCCACTGCTTGCCATCATATAAAGCTGATAAAGGAATGTAGCGTAACTGATTATCTGGTGCATAAATTATAGTTTTTGCTCCTGTTTGTTGCAAGTCGTTTTCTATTGGTTTGATTAGCCATTCATACAACTTGCTGGCGGGTGTTTTGATATCCTTGCTAGGATTTTGTAATGCTTGGCGGAAAGTAACAATTGTTTGAAAAAGATTTTCACTTTTGACAGCAACAGTACGGTGAATCGGCGGAGATTCAGGAGTTACTAAAATTAATTCCAAGCTATCTTTTAAAACCAATGGATAGATTAGTACAGATTTTGTTGGCAACCGCGCTAAATTATCTCGAATTTCGTTGAGACTTTCTAAATCCAAATTTTGCCGTTTTGCTGTGCGATTAATTTGATTTATTTGTGCCTTAACTGGCGTACTATTAATAAATTTGTTAAATTCCTGCAAAAGTTGCTGTTGAGTTGAGACTAATTCCTCAATGCGTTGGTTTTGTTGAGGCGATCGCTTTTGGGGAGGAATTTTACGTAATTTTGTTAATTCTTTACCCAGCACAACAGCATCATCAAGAGTTTGATCTAATTTGCGTTTAACTAGTTGTTCCCCTGGAATGATTTCGATACCTTTAGCAGTACTTTTATTACCTGGCACATTTTGAATATATCCTGCTAATTCTTCTACTTTCAGTAAATCGATTGTTCGTTGGGCTTCAGCAACACGCCCATATTTAAGTAATCGTTCACCCAAAATATAGTATGTTTGAGGAACACTGATATTATAAGCGTCTGGTTGAGACACAGAAAGTGCTGATGATTTGAGGCGAGATTTCTCACGATTAATGATGCTGCGTTTGTAGTAAAAAATAGCTAACTCTGATTTATTTTGAATATCAAATAAATAACCTAGATTACTGTAGGTTTTGCCTAGTCGCCCCAAATCTCCGAGTTCTTTGTCAATAAATAAAGCTTGTTCATAAGATTCAAATGCTTGTGAATACTGTCCTTGCTTTTGGTAAACTCTACCAATGTTGTTAAATGTTACTGCTTCCCAAGAGCGTTCCCCTAAATTCCTACTGATTTCTAAAGCTTTCTGTAATCTCTGTAATGCTTCTGAAAAGTTACCTTGTTGGAATTGTTTGATACCTTCCTCGTTAAGTCTGGCAATTTCTGCTGTACGATTGTTATCAGGTAAAGCTTGAGCTACTTTTATGTATGGGTTAAGTAAACCTGCATTAAAAGTTACTTGAGCCTGTGCTGGGAATGTGAACCCAAAACCAATTAAAATTATTCCTGCCAAAGGGACAACATCGAGGTTCCAAAGATTTATTTGCATGACAAAATACTCCCTATACTTGGTGGGGTAAATTTTAGATTATGTAGTTCCCCAACACAATTAATTTTTGTACTATTCCAGATTGGAAAAACTTATTGCAGCTCAAAAAAATCAAAATGTTAGAAGAAACACCAAGCCAACCAAAATTACCACCAACCACTGCTATTGATACTCTATCGAGTTATGAATTTGAGAATTGGTTTGAGTATCCGATTCGAGTTCAACCACACCATACTGACTATGCGGGTATTGTGTGGCATGGTTCATACCTCACTTGGATGGAAGATGCACGGGTAGAATGCTTGCGTTCGATAGGAATTGAATTTGCTGATTTAGTAGCTTTAGGCTGTGATTTACCAGTTGTGGAATTATCGGTGCGTTACCACCGTTCAATTCAGTTGGGTATGGCAGCAGTTGTCAAAACGCGTATGGCTGAGGTGACTGGTGTCCGGATTAATTGGGATTATGCGATCGCTTCAGTTGATGGACAACAATTATACGTCACTGCCAAGGTAACTTTAGTGGCACTTGATCGCGAAAGGGGTAAAATTATGCGTCAGCTACCTGCAAGTTTTAAGAATGCATTGGCCAAAATTTCTGCCTTACACAATTAGATTTCCAAAAAATCGGCGGAAATTCGATCCCTTGAAGCAATGGAAGGATGAATTTTGCACTTCGTAGCGGTAGCGAGTCCGCGTTCGCTTTTAGCGTCTCGTAGAGAGCGTCATTTTGGATTGATATTACTTACTCCCAATAAACTGGGATAGAGTTTGAGCAAACTGATTTATCTGATGCCAAATATCTTGTGGAGTAATACCGAAACCAAACCGCAATAAAAGCAGAATGACTGCAATGGTAAACGCAGTACTGATGGTTGTTTTCAAGATTTTCCAAAATACTATAAAGATGATCCAAGCTAGAATCAACGTAGAGATCATACTATTTCAATTCCTTAATAGTACCTTTGTCAAAGAGTGTAGTTTTTTCAAAAAGGGTAAATTTTTGTTTTAACTAAAATCACTGGTAGGAAAGCTTTACACCAATTTGGAATATCTACTAAATCTAGATTTATTTGCGTAATTACCCTGTAGACATTTTATCAAAAATACAATTATTTCTTATTAAGAAAGCAACACTTTTCACAAAAATATTGTAAAGATTTATATATGTTCTTATATATACATATAAAAGTAGGAAATAAAATCTTTAAGTTGGTGACATTTGGTTGTCTAAACTATGTAATTTTTTTGATGTGTTAGCAGTATGAATATGTGTTTGCAGCTGCAATATTTCTTGCTCTTTAAAAGTTGTATTAAAGAAAAAATTATTCCCAGTCCCCATTACCCCTAATCCCCGCTCCCTCTGGGAGTGGGGGCCCCGAGTTCCCCAATCCCTTGATTCAAAGCAGCACAGGTGTATGATTTGCTAACTTTTCACTTGCTGTCAAAACTTCTTGTCTTGCCCATTGATCTGCTGCCAAAATGTCATCTAAAGAGGGATTTGTCCGGTTATCATTTTGATGGCGATCGCACACCAATTCAATACACCGAGGAATATCTAAAAACCTAATTTTCTCTTCTAAAAATAGTGCTACAGCTTGTTCATTTGCCGCATTTAACACAGCTGGCATCGAACCACCCGCCTTACCCGCAGCATAAGCCAACTGCATACAAGGATATTTCTGATGATCTGGTTCGCGGAAGGTTAAATTTCCCGCTTTGACTAAATCTAATCTTTCCCAGTCTGTATAGATGCGATCGGGCCAAGATAAAGCATATAACAAAGGTAAGCGCATGTCTGGCCAACCGAGTTGGGCTAATACTGAAGTATCTTGCAACTCAATCAGTGAGTGAATAATGCTTTGGGGATGAATAACAATTTCGATATCTGGATAATCCAACCCAAATAGGAAGTGTGCTTCAATTACTTCCAAACCTTTATTCATCAAAGTAGCAGAGTCTACTGTGATTTTACGTCCCATCGACCAATTGGGATGTTTCAAAGCATCAGCAACTGTCACTTCTGCTAACTTTTCTACATCTAAATCACGAAAAGCCCCACCCGATGCAGTTAGCAAAATCCGCCGTAAGCCTCCTTGGGTAACCCCTTGCAGGCATTGAAATATCGCTGAATGTTCAGAATCTGCTGGTAATATTTTTACGCCATGTTTCTCAATTAATGGTAAAACTACAGGCCCCCCAGCAATTAAAGTTTCTTTATTTGCTAAGGCAATATCTTTACCAGCTTCAATCGCGGCAATTGTGGGTAATAAACCAGCACAACCAACGATCCCGGTGACGACTGTTTGGGCATCAGCGTAGCGGGCGACTTCTATAACTCCGGCTTCGCCAGCTAGTAAAATCGGTTGGGGATCAAGGTCTTTAATGGCTTCTTGGAGTGCTGGGAGTTTTTCGGCTTCGCAAATCGCCGCTATACTCGGACGAAACTGACGAATTTGTGCAGCTAACATTTCTACATTGCGCCCAGCGGCCAATCCCACAATCCGAAACTGTTCTGGGTATTGGGTGACAATATCTAGAGTCTGAGTACCAATTGAACCAGTAGAACCAACAAGAGTAATCGCTTTCACAATTGTTTAAGGATTTACAGACAACTCTCACTATAAATTGCCTGGGACTCACTATTAACAGTAATCACCGAGAAGTTATATTTATTTAGTCATAAACTACTTAAATTGCTAGATTTTTATTGAACTAGACAAAATATGTGTTTATAAATACTATATATATAATTATAAATGCTGAGAATTTTACCAACACAACCAAAGTAGGAAATACTCTCAATTATGTACCGATTTGTTCAGTTCAAAATCTGTATTAATAAAATATATAAGGTAGAAAAAATTACTTACAAATTACAAGAATACAGCCATAGGTCAGAGGATGCATGAAGGAGTCTGTGAAAACGTTCAAACCTATGGTAAAAGTTCCGCTCAATATAATAAAAATTTTATGGAAAAATGATTTCCTATTTCCCGCAGCAATGTGGTTTCTCAGTCGCATATTGATTGGGATGGCGATGTTGCTGATTGCACCAAAGCTACCTTTACCCGTAGAAGGAATTGTGCCCAATATGGAGTGGGCAGTATTTGACGCGTGGGATAGTATGCATTATCGCGCGATCGCCACTTCTGGATATGAATTTGTTAACGACGGCAATCAGCATAATCTGGCTTTTTTTCCCTTATTTCCCTTAAGCATTTGGATGTTGATGAAGTTGGGTTTGCCGTTTGAATTGGCAGGCACGTTAGTAAATAACTTGGCTTTTTTTGCAGCAGTTTATTACTTATACTTTTGGGTTCGGGATCATTATGATATTAGTACAGCCCAGTGGGTAATTGCTGTGGTAACTTGGTGTCCAGCAGCCATGTTTACGGGAGTAATTTATACAGAAGGACTGTATTTATTCTTAAGTACAGCAGCTTTACGTGCTTTTGATCAAAAACAATACGGTTGGACAGCCCTTTGGGGTGCAATGGCTACAGCAACACGCCCTACAGGTTTAGCATTGATTCCAGCTTTTGCGATCGCTGCATGGAAAGAACGCAGATCACCCATGGCTTATATTGCGGGTTTAGCTACCGCCACGGGAGTCCTTTTATTTAGTTTGTATTGTGCGATTCATTTTGGCGACCCCTTAGCATTCATCGCCGCCCAGCGAGGATGGCGACCTTCTTTAGGATTTGATTGGCGTGGCTGGTTAAACATGCTGATGCAAATTCCCTTGGGTACAAAGAACTGGCAATATGGTTGGGTTTACGACCCCTCTCGGATGATTAAAGATCCTTGGTATCCTCTGTTGTTTGTCACAATTATTGGCACTAGTTATCTTTTATGGCGCTTCCGTAAACATTTGAGTCCTGTAGTAGCTTACAGTTTTTATACTTTAGTTCTGTGTTTATTGATACTAGTTAGCGAACAGTGGACTAACAGCTTGCTGAATGCAGTTATGGTCTTGGGCGGCGGTTATGTATTGTGGCACTTACGCGCAACACTGACTCCAGTGACTGTTATGTATGGCTTTTGTGGGATTGGTTTACTACTAGCGTCTGGAGGTACTATTTCCTTAAGTCGTCTTGCTTACGGAATTGTGCCCATCAGTGTAGCCACAGGTGTGCTATTATCTCGCCATCCTCGCCAAGGATATTTAACGCTAGGTTTATTTATCGCCTTACTTGCCAAGATTGCTGTAGGATTTGCTCAAGAACGCTGGGTGGGGTAGGGGACTGGGGATTGGGGACTGGGGACTGGGGACTGGGACTAGGATGAGACAGAATTTTTTTACACTTACCCTGAGTTGGTATTCTATATTTTTGCGTTCTTCTTTGGGCCTTTGCGCCTACCCTACGGGAAGCCGCTTTGCGTCTATGCGTGAGATAAATCAGGATGGTCTATTTGTAGATGGGAAAAAAACTAAATCAGCTTAGTGTTGTTGGGTGGATGATTAGCGTGAGTGCCCTAATTTTATTCGCGTCAAGCTGCTTACGACACGAGTTGTTTAATTCAAGTGGAGACTTAGGAGTTTTTGATCAGGCAGTTTACTTAATTAGTCAAGGAAAACCGCCAATTTTATCTTTCTTGGGTTTTCATATTCTGGGCGATCATGCTGCTGGGATTTTGTATCCCATAGCTTTGCTATACAAAATTTATCCCCATGTTTACTGGTTATTTGCGGTACAGTCATTTGCATTAGCATTCGGTGCATTGCCTACATGGTATCTAGCCCGTCAAGCTGGGCTGACGGCAAACCAAGCCATACCTATGGTGATCGTTTACTTACTGTATCCGTTGATATATAACGCTAATTTATTTGATTTCCATCCAGATACGATCGCCGTACCAGCACTTTTGTGGGCAGTCTTAGCGGCACGGTTAGGTCAGGTTGGATGGTTTTGTTTGAGTATTCTCATTGTGTTGGGATGTAAAGCGGTGTTATCCCTGACAGTAGCGGCGATGGGAATTTGGTTATGGTTTTTTGAAAAGCGACGTTTGTATGGTGCGATCGCAATTATTAGTGGTATCACCTGGTTTTTAATTGCTAATAAAGTGATCATCCCATACTTTGGGAGTGAGGCTGCTACGTTAAATCGCCACTTCTATCGATATAGCTATCTGGGAAATTCTTTTCCAGAAATGACTAAAATTTTGCTGACCCAACCAGGACTGATTTTAGGAAAAGTTTTTTCTTTAACCAATTTAGAATATTTAGTATTGTTACTAGCACCTGTAATTTGGGGACTTTCACCTCAAGAGATTACACCTTTATTTAGTGCCATCCCTTGTTTATTGCTAAATATCCTAGCCGACCATCGTTCTCAAAAAAATTTAATTTATCATTACTCTTTACCAATCATACCGTTTTTAATATTGGCTATAATTACCGGATTAGCAACAAGAAAAGTATGGTTACAAAATAAGCGAGCCATTATTTTGTGGTCATTAGTTGCCTTCTTAGCCTTAGCTAAATTTGGCTATTTTGGTTCACAACATCTTAAATATTTAGATAATTGGCAAGCTACACGAGAAGCGATCGCTTTAGTTAAAACTCAAGGTAATGTTCTCACCACAGATTTAATTGCCCCACATCTAACCCATCGTCAATTAATTAAGTTTATCTCTACAGATTTCCCGAAAATTGATGATTTAAATGCGTTTGATTATATATTATTAAATGTCCGCCATCCTGGATGGTCAAGTACATCTGAGTTTGCTACAAACTTAATAAAACAAGTAAAAAATCAATCAAACTTTAAGTTGCAATATCAACGTGATGATATGTATTTTTTTGTCAAAAAGCTTGATTGATAAATACTTTTTTGAGTAACCTGATGTTAAAGTCCAAATATTTATCGCAGAATAGTTTATTTTTCCCGATAGCAATGTGGCTATCTAGCAGACTTTTGATAGTTGCTGCCATGCTATTAGTTGCGCCTTTATTACCCAACCCTTCAAACACTACAATAACATTTGGGTGGGATGTTTTCTCAGCTTGGGATAGTGAATTTTACCGGAAAATTGCTACTTCTGGTTACGATTTTTCCATGAAAAAACGAGAATTTTCTGTAGCATTTTTCCCGTTATTTCCTTTATTAATCCGTGCGGTGATGAGTATCGGTTTCTCTTTTGAAATGGCAGGTACGTTGGTAAATAACCTTGCATTTTTAGCTGCGTTAATCATCCTTTATTTCTGGATAGAGGAACGTTACAGTACAAATGCAGCACGGTGGTCAACAGCAGTTTTAATCTGGTGTCCTTACTCTATCTATGGTACGATAATATACACTGAAGGATTATTTTTGTTGTGTAGTATAGCTGCTTTAAGAGCTTTTGATAAACAACAGTATATTTTAGCAGCCTTTTGGGGAGCATTGTCTACAGCAACGCGATCGCCCGGACTAGCACTGATACCTGCTTTTTTGTTTATGTCTTGGAAAGAACGCAGAGGTATTAAAGCTTACAGTGCAAGTTTTGCTGTTAGTTTAGGTATTCTTCTCTACAGCCTGTATTGCCAAATTCAGTTTGGTGATGCTTTAGCCTTTGTTCATGCGCAGAAAGGATGGCGTGAATCAGCTGGGTTTGCTTGGCAAGGTTGGCTAAAGATGCTGATGCAAATTGTAGTGGGAAAAGCAAACTGGCAGAACGGCAAGATTGTAGATATATGGCATCCACTGCTGTTTTTATTAATTATTTGTGGTGGTTATTTGTTATGGCAATTTCATCAACGTTTAGGCTTAGACAAAGTCCACTATGGATTATATACTTTATGGTTATTATTATGGTTATTGGTAGGTGATGAATTAATTAAAAGTGTGGTAATTTTTGGTGGTTTTGGTTTGTTACTGCTTTCAAAAAATCAAATTCCCCTTGTCACCTTTATTTATGGAATTTGTGCCTACAGTTTAATTTTTAATACAGGAATAACTGCCTCTGCTGAGCGCTATGTTTATGGTATTGTGTCAATGGCGATCGCATTCGGTTTACTACTAACTCGTTATCCACGTTTAGGATATGCAATCATCAGCTTTTTTGCCATTCTTCTATTGCTTTTTTCCATCCGATTTGCTCAAAATCAATGGGTAGCTTAGTAAATATTACACAAAGATAATAAGAAAATTTCTTCCCCCATTCCCAAACCCATCAATTGACTTCGCGAAATTACTTAACAATATCCTTGCGTTTTTGTAACCACATAGCAATTACTAAATAAACAATTGTGTGTGCAAGCAACAATCCCCAACTTAAAAGCAGATTTTGCAATGTATTATCAAACATTGGCAGCTGTTTAATTGATGAACTTATATCATTATCCTCACTTGTGATTACTGGAACTAAAAGATTCACCTTGCCTAATATTCCATAAGCCCCAACTGACCAACGACTTAACATTAACCAAGAAATATATTCACCCACCCCTTTCATGTCAAACAACACCCCAGCAAAAATAATCTGAGGTAACAACAACAGAGGTAACGCACTATTAGCTTGAGTGCTATTCTTGGTACTAGCTGATACCAATAATCCTAAACTTACAGAAGTCAAGATAGTTAAAAATGTAGTAACAAAAACTCCTAAAAACCAGGGAACAGGAATCAAGAGTGGTTGATAATTAATTGTTAATTCAGGAGTGGGAGAACTAAAGCACAAAATAATCACAAGAGAGATTAATATGCTTTGTATAACAGCTAATCCACCTAAAGTTATAATTTTTGATCCTAAATAAGCTGTTAAACTCAAATTCACTAACCTCTCACGCAAGTAAATTGCAGATTCCTTAACAATTTCTTGCAGAGAACTAGCAAGTCCTATCCAAATTGCTGCACAAGTAAAGACAAATAAAACTCTTCTTGCTAAAGATGCATATTCCAAATCAACTTTAGGGTCAAAGGTAGGAATTAAAAAATCTTTATTTAGAATCGCCAAAGTCATTAAAGCAATACCAATTGGTGCAGTTAGCAAAGATAAAACTAAGTAAATAGTATCTCTCTGAATTAGTTTGATATATCTTTGAATAAGAATTGTAATTTGTTGAAAAAATGATCGATTAACTGGTTTAGGAGATGAGTTATTTTCTTGCTTCTCCTCACTTAAGCGATTATTAATATATTCTTTTTGATAATCTGATTCATAATACTTTTCAGCTTCTTTAATTACAGCCTCTTTAGTTTCTAGTTTTATATAAACATCAGCAAACTCTTCACTATTAATTTGGAAAAAATCAGCAGCTTTATTTGGTGGGCCAAAATAACAAAGATTTCCGCCTAAACCGAGAAACACTAGAAAATCACATATAGTAATGTTACTGGTTGCGTGAGTAACCAAAATAACTGTGCGCCCTTCATTGGCTAATTTCCGCAGCAGTTGCATAATTTTTTTATCCAATCCTGGGTCAAGTCCAGAAGTTGGTTCATCGAGAAAAAATAATTTTGGATCTGCTAATAGTTCAACTCCGATACTTACCCGTTTTAACTGTCCCCCACTTAAGTTTTTGACTAGGGTATTTTGACGCTCAGATAACTCTACTTGTTGTAATGTTTTTTGCACAACTTCTTCAACGTTAGTATCATTAGGAAGTCGGAGTTTCGCAGCATAATAAAGAACTTCCTTCACTCTTAAGCCAGTATGAACAGTATCTTGTTGAGGAACATACCCGATCAGGTTTCGATAAATATTAAAGTTAGTTCTTAAATTTTCCCCATTCAGATAAACTGTACCTTCATTGGTTGATTCAATACCTAATAAAGCTTTAAGCAAAGTAGATTTTCCAGCCCCACTACCTCCAACTACTGCAACAAACTCCCCTGGTTCAATCACTAAAGAAATATCATTAAGTAATCTAATCGGTTGTTTATTTTTATCTTTAATAGTTCTAACAAGATGTTGAACATCAATGCGAATATTATCTCCACTATCCGCGAGAACTAATTCATCCCCATATAATACAAAAGTATAAGGGCCAATCTGAATAATATCACCTGCTGACAAAACCACTGAATTGGTAACTTTTTCCCGATTCACAAATAAACCATTAGTACTATGGTCGCGCAGCAGATAATGTCCCTGACTATCTCTTTCAATCGTGGCATGACGACGAGATATCATCGGCGCATCTAATTCTAAATCTGCATTAGCACTACGCCCTAAAACGATAGGCTTATTTTGGTTTTTTAGATAAATAGAGCGTTTCTTTAAAGGTGTTACAGGTTGATTAATACGTGGTTCTGTGTAGGTTAAAATTGCCCAATTTTGGGGATTATTAGCAATTTTAATTTCACTGCCATTCTCTAAACGAAAACCTTTTTTGGGCGTAATTACAGTATTATTAACAAATAGTTTATTAGTACTTGGTTTTTCTCCATCTCCATCATAAATATAATAAGAGTCGTTTTGCTTTTTGATAGTAGCTTGACAACGACTTACCACTGACCAATCTTCAGGGATTTTCAATCCTTGGGGTAGAGGGAGGTTTGGCTCTCTTCCTAAGATATGCACATCAGCAGTTAAATCAAATGAAAGAGATTTTCCTTTATAATTAATCTCAAGTCGGGGATTATTACTTAAAAGAGCTGTACGACCAAATTGGTTAGTCATTTATTTTTACTTGCTAAAGCTATATACAAATATTTACAATTACAAAATGCACATTTAACTAGAAGTTATTGTGCAATTGGCTAGTTGATATATCAAGCTCTTATTTTGCTTGTTTACTACTAAATTCCATATTTCCTTCAAAATTTAACTCAAAGAAGGCGATGGAGTATTAACAGTTTGGGATTAATAAGATACCAAACAATAGTTAAGTATTTGAGTAACCTACCCTTGTCAATAGGTAGTTTGCAATCCTACTTTAAAATAATTAACATTAACAAATAATGCATATTGATAATTTTTTATAAACTCAATATTTTTGCCTAATCTTAGGATATTGGATACAACAAACCCAATCTGATTACTTGCTGCTTACTTGAAGATTGTTATGAGTAAACTGGCCTATTTTTCGATAAGTTTTGTTTTGTAAACTTATATTAAGCTTTGTTGCTATAAATTATAGTTGATTTGTATCTATACAGACTGTAAATTTTTATAAGTAAAAAAAATCTGATACTTGTATAACAATATAGAATTACCAAATCTAAAGATGAGGAGAGAACAATGAACCGGCGCTATCAAAAAAGTCTTTTGACTTTAGCGTCTTTGCTGTTTGCCGTTGGTAGTTTTGTGTCCTTATCTGCTTGTAGCAATACAGACAACCAAGCGACCAACAATACACCTACAGAACAGTCAACAGCTAGTCAGACGGAATCACCAGTAAAGACAACATCTGATACAGGAGCAGACAGTAAGGAAATCAGCCCTGTTACTAGTTTGCTACCAGGAAACGATCGCACAGACTCTGATCCATTAAAATTACTCCAAAATTCACAAATCAAAAAAGAATTAAATCTCACTGACGAGCAGAGTACAAAAATCAAGCAAATAGAAGAAGATTTTCGTGCTTCATTGCGTCAGAGAGTATCTGGAGTGAGTCTTAAAGGGCTTGATGAAAAACAGCAAGAACAGAAAATTACAGAAATCAGCAAGGATTTAGACAAGCAAATTCAAGACACTCGCACCAAAGTTGGAGCAGTTCTCACACCAGAACAACAAACACGCTGGAAGCAAATTGCTCTGCAAATATATGGTTGGGGAGTTTTGACCAAAGATGATTACTCTGCTGATTTAAAGCTTACCCCAGAGCAACTTCAAAAAATGAATCAACTGCGCGATGAGATGGTTCAGAAAATGAGGGCAAATTGGCAAAATCCAGACAATAGCAAGCAACCACGCACTCAGGTAATTGCTCAAAATCGCCAAAGACTTGAGCAAATTGTTAAAAATACTAATGAGCAAGCTTTGGCTGTTCTCACACCAGAACAAAAGAAAAATCTAGAAACTCTTAAAGGTAAAGAGTTCAAGCTAGATCCTACATCATTACCATCTCCACCCTCATAAGTTAAACCAAATAAATAGACATAAATCAACGTAACTACGGAGATTGTTGTTTGTGATTTGTTGTTTGTGATTTGGACATACCAGCCAAAAAGTCATCAACAATTATCAACAGTCTCCTCTACAAATTATGTTTGTTCATTCTGCACAGGACTAGAGAGATAGAAGCTATGAAATTTTGGACACAAGAAGAAAACATAGATATCAAGCAATTAACTAAGTCAGAACTTATAGAATTGCTACAGCTAGAAGGAGAAATGCAGCAAAGTTTGTTCCAGAAAGCTAGAGTCATGCGCCGTCTTCATGGAACAGATAAAGTCATGTTGCGAGGCGTAATGGAAATTTCTAATTACTGCCAAAAAAACTGCGACTACTGTGCTATGCGGGCAGCAAATAAAGGTTTAGAAAGATATCGATTGAGCGCCGAAGAAATTTTATATCTTGCCGAAGAAATTAAAAAAACTAATATTATCTCCACCATTTTTCTCCAATCTGGACAAGACCCCAATTGTGATCCCATATTAGAAGAAGTCATCCCAGAACTTAGAAAATTAAATTTAAATGTTCTTTTATGCTTGGGGGAAAGACCAAGAGAAGTTTATTCTAAATTTGCTGAACTAGGAGCAGATTCTTACATTCTCAAATTTGAAACTTCAAACCCTGATTTTTACAAAGAAATCGCTTATACATCTCTCCAAAAAAGACTTCAATGTCTTAGCTGGCTTCAAGAAGCTGGATTTAAAGTTGGCACAGGAAATATTGTTGGTTTACCCAATCAAACCTTAGATACCCTTGCCGAAGATATTTTACTAGCAATTAAACTCCAGCCTGATTTTGTCAGTTCTTCTCCATTTATTCCCAATCAAAATACACCTTTAGAAAAATTGTCTTATGGCAATATTAATTACACTTTGAATACAATGGCGATTTATCGCCTAGCGCTACCATCGGCATTAATTCCTACAGTCAGCGCTCTAGAAAAGATTCAAAAACATGGCCAACTCATGGGATTAAATGCAGGAGCTAATGTACTGACTATCAACTTTACTCCCACAGGATACCGTCAAAAATTCCGTATTTACTCTGAAAAACGCTTTGTAGTCAGCTTAGACCATGCTCTCAAAACTATTGAAGAGGCAGGTTTACAAGTTCATCTACCCTCTCAAGAAACAAGCTTAAACTATTCGCTCATTTCTTAGAGGTAAAGCTAAATCAAAATTCTACAGATTATAGTCTGTTTACTGTTCCATCAATTGCAAAAATCATCATAAAAATGAGTGAAACAATACGGACACGAAAAGCAGAGCGCACTTTGCTTTTGATTGTCTTGTCAATTTTAACTGCAATCCTGGCAGTAGTTTTATACACATTTAATCCCTGGACAACTCAGTCGAAAAACTCTTCATTTGACTGGGTGCAAATTACTTCCCAAAAATCGATCATTCACGTTGGAAGTAATGATTCTTTTGCTACAACTCAAGATGGCATCCAAGCTGGAAAATTGGTTCTAGATTTTTTAGAAAATAAACAAGTAAACTCCGGCAAAGCCGCAATCCAAATTTACAATAAAATCATTCCCAGAGAGAATTATGGTGGAGAATACTCAGCTCTACAATGGTTCTGTCAATATCTGTTAGCTACGGATAGTGAAAAGCAAAAATATTTATCTGATAAGTTTGTTGCCAGTTTTTATAACTTTTTTGCTGCCAACGACTTCGCCAACTTAAAAGAATACATTCAGCGCAAATATAAATTAAAAACATTTGCCGATCAAGATAACCAAGCTGGTCAAGACCGTAAAGCATCTCTAGAAGACTTTATTCTTTTTAGCAATCCTAGAAGAGAAGAATGGGAAAAAACTAGCAAGATTCTCAGTTCTCTTAACTTAAAAGCTGGGCAAAATATCGCTGATATTGGGAGTGGCCCAGGATATTATACGTTCAAATTCTCTCAATTAGTTGGTGAAAAAGGAAATGTGTTTGCGATTGATACTGTGCAAAATCATCTTAATTATGTCAACAGTACCAGTCAAAAACTTGGCATCAAAAATATTAAATCCGTTCATACTGGTGGTGACACAATTGGATTGAAGGCCAATCAAGTGGATTTGGCTTTTATGTGTTCTCTTTACCATAACATCTACGCTATGTCTACTAATTATGATATTGATAACTTTGTTAACAGTATCAAAACTGCATTGAAAAATAAGGGAACTTTAGTTGTTGTTGATAATGGTTTAGTTAAAGATTCTGAACTTCCTTACCATGGGCCATACATTGCCAAGGAACTAATTATTAGTCAATTGCAAAATTATGGCTTCAAGTTTGTGAAAGATTACGCTTTTATTCCGCAAAGGTACGTTTTAGTTTTCCAGAAAACTACTTAGCTTGCTTGTAACAATTTCAGGAATCGGTAGTATTGATTCCTGAAATACAAAAATCAATCATACACTAAACTAAAAATGGATTTGCGAGCAATTGGGATTGCTGCTGCTTTGGGTTCTGCTGCTTCCTGGGCGATAGGATCAATCCTATTTAAACAATTAGGGGAACATATTCCACCTTTAGCAATGACTTTGGCTAAAGGGGCAGTTAGTGTTATTTTGTTAAGCTTAGCTCTAGTTTTTACTGGTTACAATGACATCCAATCACAGGCGTTAATCCTACTAATATTTAGTGGATTACTAGGTATTAGCTTAGGCGATACTTTCTTTTTTGAAGCTCTGCAAGATTTGGGGCCACATGCTCTAGTCATGTTATTAATGATCGGAGAAGTTTTAACTGTATTTTTAGCAGTATTTCTGCTTGGTGAAACGCCAACATTAATTGCATGGTTTGGTATTGCCCTAGTTATCTTCGGTATTGGCGTAGTTCTGTCTGCAAAGTTATCAGGAGAAATGCAATTCTCTAAATGGAGAGGAATTGCCTTCGGACTTTTATCAGTTTTGTGTATGTCGATATCGATGATTGTTGCTAAGAAAGGCTTAGAATCGGTCTCAACAATCCAAGCAACATTCATTCGCATGTTGTCTGGAACCACGGGAATACTTTTTTTTGGTACAGTTACCCAACGTCTAGGACGCTGGATGATTCCGTTTCGCGATCGCAATCTAGTTTACTTTTTCTTGGTATCAGTGTGCGTCATCACTTTTGGAGGTTTTTGGCTGTCATTGGTGGCAATTAAATATGTAGATGTTTCTGTTGCCAATACATTAGGCTCAACAGAACCTCTGTTTATTTTACCTTTAGCGGCAATTTTCCTCAAAGAAAAAATTGCTTTTAGATCAGTGCTAGGTACAATACTCACACTAATCGGAATTATTTGTATTTGTGTAAGTTAATGACAGGGCATAGGAAACAGTGACTACCAAGCCACTCACAAGCGATGATTTTTTTAGTAAACAATTGTTTCAGTAATTATTTGCATAATTTAATTTTTATATTTACCATTTTCAAGATTTTTAAGTTCGTAAATATGGTATTAATACAATAATTATAAGATTTAGTTTCTGGAAAAATTAACTTCTTAAAAATAGGAGAAAATTAAATGACAATTGCTCCAAATAAAATCACGAACCGTAAAGAGTTACTAATTGCTAGAGCGAAAGAAAGAGTTGCAGATTTAAAACGATTACAAGAGGCAGGATTAATTTGCACTCACGGAGATTTTTTCCCATCCGTGCATTATCCGCCGATCACGATGTATTCTCCGATTACTGAAGAAGAATTATTTCAGAGTTATACTCTCCCTGAAGATGGGTTATTGGATGTCTATATCCATATTCCATTTTGCCGGCAACGTTGTATTTTCTGCCATTATCCAGTGCAATTAGGAGAACGAAATCCAGAAAAAGACCAGTACCTAGACGCATTGGAAAAAGAAATGGATCTTTACATGCGGCGGTTAGGAATTGACAAAATTAAAGCTAGATCAATTCTGGTAGGAGGAGGAACACCAACTTATCTAAGTTTAGAGCAATTAGATAAGTTTTTAAATTTCTTTGTGCAACGGGTAGATTTATCAACTTGCACTCAATTTAACTACGATGTTGATCCCGTAACCCTAATTGGTGAAGAAGGTAGAGAGAGATTACGCTTAATGCGTTCTTATGGTGTTGATCGTCTCACCATAGGATCTCAATCTTTGAATGCAGATACCCTCAAGAAAATGAATCGTCATCACGGCGTCAAGGAGATACTAGAATCTATTGAAAATGCCAAGGAGTTTGGCTATCAAGTCAATATAGAATTCATTTTTGGCTATCCTGGGCAAACTTTAGATAACTGGATTGAAGTCATGGAACATGCCGTGTCTTTAGGAACAGAAGAAATCCAGTTATATCGACTGAAAATTGAAGCTTATGGAGATTTTCAAGGCCCAATTAAACGCTTGAGCGAAAGACAACCAGATGAATTACCAACTGTCGAAGAAACCTTGATGATGAAACAGTTGGCAATCGATATTTTGAATGAACATGGTTATCATGAAAATCTCCGTCGAGTATTTACAAAAGAACGCAAACATTACTCTCACTATGCTGATAATCAGTGCTGCGGATTGTTAGATCAGGTGGGATTTGGTTTGACAGCTTTTAGTAGTCTCAGAGATAGATTTATACTCAACACACAAGATTTTGACGAATATTACTCTATGATTGCGGCGGGAAAAATGCCAATCAATAGAGGTATAGTCAGAAATCAAGAAGAACAAATGCGATGGGCGATTATTCTGCCTTTAAAGAATCGAACTGTGTGGAAAAGTTACTTTGAAAAAGTCACAGGTGGAGTCTCCCTGAATCACGTTTTCCGTAACAAAATTGAAAATCTGAAATCTTTTGGATTAATTGTTGAAGATGAGCAAAAAATTGAATTAACAAAACTTGGTGCATTCTTTGCTGATGAAGTTGTACAACAATTTCATCACTCTGATTATGCTCCTTTCTCCCGCGATGAATATGCCCAAGGACTTTTGTATCCTTATAATAACTGTGAAGCATGATGGGGAATAGGGAATAGGGAACAATTTATTATTCAAAAACTCTCCGTGTCCCCTTCTGTGTCTTTCGTCGCGATCGCTTTCAACTAGCTGAAGGAGAAATCAAAGTAAATCCTTCAGCTGTACCTAAAGCTGGATGATCAAGTAAATTTACTTGTTGTATGGTTGCATGATCTAACAACAAGTAATTCTTACTTGTTCCCATTTGTTGTAAAACAGGTACTGTTACAGGGATAACTTGACAGTCGCAATAAAAATCTAAACTAGGACGAGCATATGCAAATGAAGTGTATATCTTTGTTCCTGGTGGGGTGTGGGTGCGAATTAATGTGGCAACTGGCTTAACTGCAAAGTTTTCATTTAATTCCCAAATCCAAGATTGCGAACTCATCAACAGGGCTAAAACTAAATACATTCCAGAAAATAAAACTAAAATAAATCGGCGATCGCACTGTAAAATTAACCATGCCACGATGCCCATACTTACCACCAAAACACTGCTCATCACAATTAAAACAGGCTCAGGATTAGTAACAAAAAAGTAAACACAACTCCCTAAACCCGCGATCGCTATTACACAAAAAAATATCACCAAAATTCGGTTTTTCAAGTAACCTTGTTGCCAAACTTCACTCAAACTCGCACCAATTGCCAACGCTAAAAATGGGTATACAGGCATGATATACCAAGGGAGTTTTGTTCTCATTAAAGAGATAGTTCCCAAGTAAACAATTGTACCTATAAGAATTAGACAGCCCCAACCAGCATGACGTTTTTTCCCAGCTAAATAAAATCCTCCCGGCAAAAATAAGATCCAGGGAAAACTATATTTAATTAACTCAATTAAATAATACCAAGGAGGGCCACTATTGCCTTCAACAGGTTGCACAAGCCGCTCAAAGGTTTGTGCTTGCAAATTAACCTGGAAAAAATCATTTCCATAATGTTGCCATTGAGCTATATACCAAGTAGCCGCCGGGGCATTTCCTAAAAATATTCCTATCCATAAATAGGGAGTTTTCAATAAAATTAATTGCCGATTTGCCAGTAGAAATAAACAAGCGATCGCTCCTAGCAATAAAACTATCATTCCCTTGGTTAAAGTAATTAACCCTAAACAAAATCCCACACCCAAAGCATATTTTTGATTCTGACGCGCTTTTAAAAGACAAAATAACAAAAGTAAAAAAAAGGTAATCATCGCACCATCCAGCATTGCTAGGCGTCCGTGACGCACCACAGGCAACAATGTTAAGTAAACTAAAGCAGCAAACAAAGCTGGTAAACTTTGGTTAAAAAGCAAACGCCCAACTAAGTAAAGCAAAGGCACTCCCAAAGCGGTTAATACTGCACCAGGTAAACGTGTTGTCCATTCACTCACGCCTCCTACAGAGTAAGTCCAAGCAATTAATAAATGGATTAGAGGCGGTTTATTATGATATGGTTCACCGCCTAAAGTAGGGTAAAGCCAATGCATTGAACCAATTGGGGCACGCCAAATTTCTCGTGCCACCTGTGCGACAGTACCTTCATCCCAGTCTCGTAAGGGGGAATTTCCTAAAAAAATCAACCACAAAATTAAAGAACCTACAACTAAGCCTAATAACCAATATTTTTCTGGGAGTAAACGCATATCTGAAATTGGGATAATCTTTTATTAATAATTGAATTCATACATATTTTCAACTTTTGCTCAAAGTCGGGAATTTAAACATAGGCAATTTTCACAAATCAAATAGAAATAATATAGAACTCCTATTTGATTTGGTGAAAAAACTTCGGATACCTAATTTTCTACTCCCTACTCCCTACTCCCCATTCCCTACTCCCTGTCTACACAAATAATTATCGTGACTCAGCCAATTTACTCTTTAGTAATTCCCATTTATAACGAAGAAGAAAATATCCCCGAAATGTACCGTCGTCTAAATAATGTCATGGCACAGTTAGATGGCGAGGTTGAATTGATTTTAATTGATGATGGTAGCCGCGATCGCTCTTTAAATTTGATCCGCGAACTCCACCATCGTGATAGTCGGGTGCGTTATCTCAGTTTGGCTCGAAATTTTGGTCATCAAATTGCAGTCACAGCAGGACTTAACTTTGTGCAAGGTAAATGTGCGATCGTCATGGATGCTGATCTCCAAGATCCGCCAGAGCTAATTTTAACGATGATCGAAAAATGGCAACAAGACTATCAAGTAGTATACGCTCAGCGCTTATCTCGCAAACGAGAAAGCTGGCCCAAACGCTTTACCGCCTACGCTTTTTATCGCATCCTGCGGCGGTTGGCTAATGTCGATATACCCAGTGATACGGGGGACTTCTGCTTGATGGATCGCCAAGTAGTAGATATCCTCAATACAATGCCAGAACGTAACCGCTACATTCGCGGCTTACGAGCTTGGATAGGTTTTCGCCAAACTGCTGTACTCTTTGAAAGAAACCCGCGTTTTGCTGGAAAAGTCAAGTACACCTTCGGTAAGTCTTGGGCTTTAGCAGTCGATGGAATTATTTCTTTCTCGACTGTTCCTTTAAAACTAGCAACTTACATCGGGTTACTCTCCGCTGGAATAGCTTTATTGATGATATTACTAGTGTTGTATTGGCGTTTATTTGATCCGGTATCTCCCTTAATCGGCTACACATTAATTACGATCGCCATGTTTTTCTTAGGATCTGTACAATTACTCTGTGTTGGCATCTTAGGCGAGTATATCGGCCGCATCTATGAAGAGGTTAAAGGTCGCCCTATCTATACTTTAAAGGAAACAGGAGGTTTTATTAAAGAATCAGAAATTAAAACAAAGTGAAAGTAATACCCAAATGTTAAGTACAAAAAAATACTTTTACATAAGAAAAAACGTAAATTTTTGTCAGAAGATCCAAAATTAGCACATATTGTGAGTAACCTGTTAAGATTTGGCTAATATATTGTGATCAACTACCGTATTTATACGCTAACAATATATGTAAAACTGTAATATTTATGATGTATAACCTCAGATTAAGTGAGGCCAACCATAAAACAATACAGATAAAGCTATGGCGTTGCTGAATCTAGGGATGAATCTTGTAAGGTGGGTCAAAAAGCCCGCCTTAAAAGCCAAGGGACGGGTGGCGAGACGCCCATCCGACAAAATCAATTAAATCATCCCGCAAATATGCAACACCAGATAAAGCTATGAGCAATACAGATTAAGATAGCAGTCTGCTTTGATTTCTGTTAGCCTAGCTTGGCGTAGCCTACTGACTTGCGTAGGCAGGGAGCAGAAAAAGAGAGTACAAGAATACTGAGCTTTGTCAAAAATCAAATAGGATTCTTGTACAAGAGTATCAAAAACAGCACTAAAATATTGATAAAATTATCTTTGGCGGATTAGCCAAGCTATCTAGGTTGACGAATAAATGCCTGTTGACAAAGAGAAACTATATTAAGTAGATTTTCGTCTATCTCTTAAATAGAAAACAAAAAACGATATTAAGTTAAGTTAAAAATTTAACTTTTTCTTAAAAAGTAAGCAGAGGTCACAAGCAGTAGAATATAACTTATTAACTATGAAACTAACAGTTTATTAACCTTTTTAATTATGTGCATTATCCCTTATGAATAGTGTAAGTATAATAACTCGCTAATTAACTAGCCTACTTAATTGGTAAAATTTCAAAGTCTTGAATAAGACCTGTTAGGGGATCAAAGCTTCATTATCGATTAGCGGAAAGACTAGAGAAAACAATCAATTATCAGCTGTTCAGTAGCCAGGTTTATCGAGGTGTGGTTAATTACCTAATTGCACTCCTGCCTCAAGCTAGCGGTAGTAATATACAGATGCAAACCTTAGTTTTCGTGAGTATGTAATAGAAATTAAATAGATTAAACAGTACCAAATATTGTCCAGACTGCGATCGCTCCAAGCTAGATCATATAAGCTTAAGTTAAACCTATATAATCTATCTTTCCAGTTACAAAGCTTCTGTTAATCTCTATACTAACTTTGAGAATTATCAGGGTAACTGAGTATCCAAGTATATAGAAAAGTGTGTCATCAAATACCGTCAGAACCACAGATGGAGGTTCGACCCTTGAAGGAGCTATGAAGTGGAAAACAAAAAGTCGTTTCTTTGGTCTCCAGGAATATTAGTTGGACTGCTTGCCTTAGGTGGTAGTTTAAGCCTTGGCTTTATGACATTAATCAAGCCAATTGCCTCAGAGGCTCAAAGCAAACATCTTCAAAGTCAACAAAATATAGATATAGATATAGTCCCGAAATTAGGAACTCAGCAACGCCTTGAATCCTTTAGAGCCGCGATGCTTTCAACTTGGCAACAAGAAGCACAAGCAAAAGGCTTTGGTTATCCTGTGCCGGCAAGCTTTCAAGGTGCAATAATTAAGTCGGCAAAACTCACTCAAGGTCAAAAAGCGATCGCTCTCACCTTTGATGATGGCCCATGGCCTGAGACAACAGCACAAGTACTAGATGTCCTCAAAGCCAACAATATCAAAGGAACATTTTTTGTCGTTGGGCGGAACCTCAAAAATTACCCAGAATTAGGCAAGCGGATTGTGGCTGAAGGTCACGTCATCGCCAACCATACTTGGAATCACTGGTATCATTTCTTTAACCAACAAGCAGCCGCTTTTGAAATTGAAAGCACAACAAACTTAATTTATCAAGTCACAGGTGCGAAAACAACTCTGTTCCGACCACCTGGAGGAATGATGCACAATGGATTAGTTGCCTACGCCAAAGGCCAAAAATATACCGTAGTCATGTGGTCAGCCGACTCCATAGATTACAAGCTGCCCACTGTACCAAGATTAGTCCATAACGTCGTCAAAGATTCCAAACCCGGTGGGATTGTCCTCATGCATGATGGCGGAGGTAATCGTTCCAGAACTGTACAAGCCCTTCCACAAATTATTAGCACCTTCAAAAAACAAGGTTACAGCTTTGTAACTATTCCAGAACTTTTAGAAATGCAAGCTAAAGACGAAATGATTGCTAATAAAAAATAACAATTGTCATTAGTCACTAGTCATTTGTATTGACACAAGGCAACTAATATTAGATACGAAATTGTCGTAAATAATAAGGGCACAACAACCGTTATGCCCTCATGAATCAACTATTAAACAGGACTTAGCTGTTTTTTGTGAGAATTAGCTTCAGGACTATCAGCCTCAGAAGGCGGCACCATTTGCCAAAACTTAGGTAGATATTCTTGCCAGTTTTGTAAAATCTGCTGCGCCTTTGGTGAACCAGTGCGATCGCAATGAGTTTTAATTAATTCTTGCAACTGCTTTTCACCTGCTTCCGTCTCCACTCGCTGAATTTTGACAATTTCCGGGTTAACTAACTCTGCGAAATTGCCGTCTTCATCTAAAAAGTATGCCAAGCCGCCAGTCATACCTGCGCCAACATTGCGTCCAACTTTCCCCAAGACGACAATCACGCCCCCAGTCATATACTCACAGCAATGATCGCCAGCACCTTCAATCACGGCTACACCCTTGGAGTTACGCACCGCAAAGCGTTCTCCCGCCAAACCGTTGGCAAATAACACTCCCCCAGTAGCACCATAAAGACAAGTATTGCCAACAATCACATTTTGTGATGTTTCATAGGTAGCATTCGCTGGGGGTTTGATGATGATTTCACCACCATGCATCCCCTTACCTACGTAGTCGTTGGCTTCTCCTGCCAGGGTGAGAATCACACCACCCAAGTTGAAAGCGCCAAAGCTTTGTCCAACACTACCTGTGAAGTTGAGATTAATTTGCCCTTCAAAGTCGCTATCGCCATACTTAGAAGCGATCGCACCAGCTAACCTAGCACCGACAGTTCGATCAGTATTAGCTATCGCTAAAGTCTTCGTCACAGCAGCTTGATTGTCGATAGCTGCTTTAATTTCTGGATCTGCAAGCAATTGATCATCCAAAACCACGCCGTTGCTGTGGACTTCTTCATGCACCAACCAGCCACGGTTTTCTTTGGTATCTGGGAGTTGCAGCAAGCAGTTAAGATTTAATGATTGCGTTTTGGTGAGTTTCACATCTGGGCGCACTTTTAATAAGTCTGCACGCCCAATCAGTTCTGATAAAGAACGATAGCCAAGCTGTGCTAACAAACTCCGCACTTCTTCGGCAATGAAGTAGAAGAAGTTGACGACGTGTTCCGGTATCCCGGTAAACCGTTCGCGGAGTTCTGCTTTTTGCGTAGCGACACCCTTGGGACAGGTATTAAGGTGACAAACCCGCGCCATAATACAGCCTTCCGCAATCATGGCGATGGAACCGAAGCCGAATTCTTCACCACCCATCAACGCACTCATCACCACATCCCAGCCACTTTTTAGTCCGCCATCGACGCGCAGAATGACGCGATCGCGCAAACTATTATTCATCAAGACGCGGTGTACTTCGCTTAAACCCAACTCCCAAGGTGAACCGGCGTGTTTAATTGAACTGAGTGGCGATGCCCCTGTACCACCATCATGACCGGAGATTTGAATGATATCAGCGTTGGCTTTCGCTACACCTGCGGCGATCGTTCCGATGCCAATTTCGGCAACCAATTTCACCGATACTTGCGCTTTCGGGTTGATTTGGTGCAGGTCAAAAATCAACTGTGCTAAGTCTTCAATGGAGTAGATATCATGGTGTGGTGGTGGTGAAATTAAGGTAACACCAGGCTTAGAACGCCTTAACATCGCAATATAAGGACTGACTTTCGGCCCTGGTAGTTGTCCACCTTCCCCAGGTTTTGCACCTTGGGCAATTTTGATTTCAATTTGCCTAGCGCTAACTAAATACTCTGGTGTGACACCAAAGCGCCCCGATGCAACTTGTTTGATCGCACTAGAAGCTGTATCACCATTCCGCAATCCTTTGAGGTGCGGTAGGGTGGGTGAGTGACCAGACTCATCGACATCATTCAGCCGTTTGTATCTAACTGGATCTTCGCCACCTTCCCCAGAATTTGATTTACCACCGATGCGGTTCATAGCGATCGCTAAAATTTCATGAGCTTCTCTTGACAAAGCACCCAAAGACATGCCACCTGTGCAGAAGCGTTGAAAAATATCTGCGACTGATTCTACTTCTTCTAGGGGAATGGGCGAGCGATCGCTTTGGAAATCGAGTAAATCACGCAATGCTGTGATTGGTCTGTTTTGCAGATGTTTTTTGTAGACTTCGTAATGGTCGTATTTCTTGCCATCAATCGCTTTATGTAGCGCCTTCACCAATTCTGGGCTATTCATGTGATACTCACCGCCGGGACGGTACTGCACAAAGCCCAAGTTTTCTAGCTTTTTCGTATTCAGTTCTGGGAAAGCTTTGCTATGGAAAGATAGTATCTCAACCGCCAGTTCTTTGACACTCAAACCACCAATCCGAGAAGTTGTACCCCTAAATCCTAAATCTAATAAATCTCCACCAATGCCTATAGCTTCAAAGATTTGTGCTGCTTGGTAGCTGGAGAGTAAAGAAATTCCCATTTTGGAGAGAATTTTTAACAAACCCGACTCTACAGCTTTGCGATAATTTCTTAAAGCTTGCTCTAAGGTAAGGTTAGGAATCTTCTCCAAATCCATTAACTTTTGGGTTTTGGAATCATGCCACCAATCGCGTACCGTATCCAAAGCCATGTAAGGGCAAACTGCACCAGCACCATAGCCAATCAGACAAGCAAAGTGATGTGTACTCCAGCATTGTGCAGTATCAATCACCAGGGATGTCTTCATCCGCAATCCCTCACGAATTAGGTGATGATGTACAGCACCTATAGCTAACAGTGGTGGAATGTAACTGTATTCTGCACTGATCCCATCCCCTGTGCGATCGCTCAATATTAAAATCTTCGCACCTGCTCGCACAGACTCAGCTGCTTGTGCTTGTAAAGACTCCACTGCTGCTTTGAGTCCTTCTGGGCCATTGGCGATTGTAAACAGAGTTGACAACTCAGCCGTGGCAAATCCTGACAGTTTCACAACTTCTAATTCTGCCTCTGTTAACAGTGGCGATTCGAGTTTTAGTCTGCGGGCGTATTCTGGTTTTGGTTCTAGTAAATTACCCCGTTCACCCAGTTCCACTTTCAACGACATCACTAGCTTTTCCCGTAGAGGATCAATCGCTGGGTTTGTGACTTGGGCAAAGCGTTGCTTGAAATAATCGTAGAGGAGATGAGGTTTTTCTGACAGCACAGCTAGAGGAATATCATCCCCCATCGAGAAGGTTGGTTCTTTACCTTCTTTGGCCATGTCTTGAATCACCATTTCCACATCTTCTGTGGTGTAGCCAAAGGCAATTTGATGCTGAAGTAGGGTTTGTCTTTCGGTTGTCACTTGTCCTTTGCCATTGACTAATGACGAACTCTCAACTAGTGACTTTAATTCTTGGCGGTACTGTTGCAGCCATTTCCCGTATGGTTGCTGTTGGGCGATGCGCTGCTTAATCTCCCAATTTTTCAGAACTTCGTGGTTGACTAAATCCACAGCAATCATTTGCCCTGGGCCAAGTCTGCCTTTTTCAATAATGTTAGATTCTGGGAAATCTACAACCCCAGCCTCAGAAGCAACAACGATGTAGTTATCCTTAGTAATCACATAACGTGCTGGTCTTAAACCATTACGATCTAGTGTCGCACCAACTTTTTTGCCATCGCTGAAGACCAAGAGCGCTGGCCCATCCCACGCTTCTTGCAAACCGCTGTAATATTCGTAAAAATCGACAATTTCGGGATAGTTCTGCAAGGAAGGCTGATTTTGATAAGCCTCTGGAACCATGATCATCAAGGCTTCCAAAGGACTGCGCCCAGAACGCACCAACAATTCCAGCACATTATCTAGTGTGGCGGAGTCGCTATTGTCAATGTGGACTAATGGCTTGAGAGTATTGATGTGATCACCCCACACCGGATGATTCAGGGTGGCTTCTCGCGCCATCATCCAGTTGATATTACCTAAAAGTGTATTAATTTCTCCATTGTGTCCCAATAGCCGCATCGGTTGGGCTAAAGGCCACTTGGGCATGGTGTTAGTGCTGAAGCGACGATGATAAACTGCAAAGGCGCTCTTGTAGGCTGGATTTTTTAAATCTTGATAAAATTCTCCCAACACCGCAGAACGCACCATGCCCTTGTAAACAATTGTGCGACTTGATAGAGAACAAATATAAAAATCCTCTGAGATATCCGATGCAACCTTACTAATTCGGCGGCGAGTAATGTACAACCGACGTTCGAGTTCATCGCCGCTTGTGTCTGTGGCAGCTAAAATAATTTGCTCTATTTGGGGTTGATTTTCTCTTGCTTGTACACCCAGCAAATCAGGTTGTACTGGTACTACTCGCCAACCCAGTACAGTAAATTTTTCTTCAATAGCTACTTGCTCAACCGTGGCTTTGGCTTTTTTGGCTGCTTCTTTATCAGGCGGAAGAAAAATCATTCCCACAGCCAAATTACTAGTAGATGATAATTCTTTCCCTGCGACAATATAGTCTTGTTGAAACAACTCCCAAGGGATAGCTGTCAATATTCCCGCACCATCACCAGAGTCTTGATCTGCACTACACCCACCCCGGTGTTCCAAGCAAGTCAAAGCTGCTAGCGCTTTTGCCATAATTTCGTGGCTGGCATGATTCTGGCGATGAGCAATAAAACCTACACCACAGGCATCTCGTTCTTCTACTAACCACCTTTGCCCCTGGTAGGTATTTCTTGAGTCAATAGCCGCTGTGACTGTCTGTTCTTGATTCATCGGTTGATTATTCATACCCTGTTCCTAAAATGTTGAGTTACCAATTTTGCTGCTACTTATAAGAAAAATTTCTAATTTTTACCTGTTAAAAATTGAGGAAAAAAAATTTTAACTTCGGTTTTACTTTTTAATTCACCCGTGTTAAAATAATCGCGTCATTTTTGTATTTATTATTAATGCAGTGGTTATCAAACAAACCACTTTTACCCGGACAAACTTTTTGCCCTGGCGTTTTTACATTTATATCGTGAAGCTAAGTATTTTCTCAATTTTCCTTTTCTACTAGATGCACCTAATTTTTCAGGTAGAGCCTGCCTTTACTTACCTGAGACTGAACTCGAAGCGATCGCTTCACTCTGATTCAGCAACAAAATCAGAGTATTACACAGTATACCCATTTGACAATTCCTAATATTTTTGTTTTTGTCTAGATTTTTACTTTCTAGCTGTTGCTACCTGTCTTAGTAATAACTTAGCCTCACTTAAGTAGCACCAGTAGCAACCATTGTGAGGATGAAACATTCTCAATCTAGTTTTAGTCACTAGGACTACTATTATAGTTTGGTTGGAACTAATGCCAGCTAAAACACTTAATTCCAGTGATTTTAGCTGCAAAATCGTTGGTTGATTTCTAGAAGAGACAAGAAGCCAATATATAAGCTATCACATTTGCTGACAAACAAAGTCATGATTCCTTAATATTTATAAATAATTGGTTAGCTTGCGCTTGGGGTGATAACTTTCAAAAGTACCTAGTAAATGATGGTAAAAATGCTGAATTGTTGCCAACAAAGATACCCCTTTGCTATTTCCTTATTTGGCAATAGTAGTTTTTTTCGCTCTTCTGTGTCACCAATACTTGCGATCGCACTGTGCTTAACAGCTACCTGTATTACTAATGCTCAAGAGTCCCCAACAAATATTAAACCAATACCAAGGTTGACCCCAAAAACCCCTACACCCCCCTTGCCAAGAAGATCATTCTCTGGTAATCAAATTTCTCTGAATGGTCGTACCTTACCAGGAACTTGGCTACAGCAACTCGGTACAGCTAATCAGTTGACAACTCATCTCAGTGATGGGGTATTCAAACAATTAATCGGAGTCGATTTTCTCAACAGCAGCAATCCAGCTAAACAACCAATACAGTGGTTTTCCTCGGTCGCCAAGCCATTAATTTTAACCACAAGACTGCTGGGAGCATATCGCTATTTAGATATCACTAACTTTGCGGGGACAGCAGGATGGCAGATAAAAGCTAACGGTAACATTCTGCTCATTAGCACTCCGCAAACGCAAGTCATAGATATTGTTCAAAGTAAACAGCCTGCGGGTGTTAGCGAAACTCCTACACAACAGGATCGCCTTGTTGTCAATTTAGACCGACCAACCCCTTGGCAAATTATACAAGGATTGCCAATTAAAACAACCCCAAGTTCAACCCCCGACCCAGATACATTAACTCCCAAAATCACTACACTGCCAAACCGAGAGTGGATCATTACCTTAGATGGTATAGCCAATTCCGCCCTAATAGAACGCTATACCCCTGTCCTACCCGTCACACTGCCACAGCCAGACCCACTCAAACAATTATCACCAAACACCCCACCACCCCCACCACCCCCAACACTACCAACACTACCAACACCCACCCCAACACCTCCAACGCTACCGACCCCATCAATACCCACCCCAACACTACCAACACCGACTCCAACACCCCCAACATTACCAACCCCCACACCAAAATTACCAACACCCATCCCTGAACCACTAATTAGACGAGTAGAGGTAATCAATAACCAAACAATTATTCGTTTGAGCGTTCCCTTTGGTCTGTCTCCTCAGATTAGTACCGTAGCTAATCCCAATCGCCTCATCATCGATATTCGACCCGATGCGATGGTGGAACGGAGTATTACTTGGGCACCTGGATTGCAGTGGCGACAACGTTATGTAAATTTAGGCACTGAGCGATTTCCGGTTGTGTGGCTAGAAATTAACCCTCGTACTATTGGATTAAAGCTGAAACCCTTTTGGACAGACTTTAATACCCTTACAGGTACTGCTCCCTTAATTCAAACAGCGCAAAAATACTTAGCAGTTGCGGCAATTAATGGTGGTTATTTTAACCGCAATAACAAATTACCATTAGGTGCAATTCGTCGAGATAATCAGTGGTTATCAGGCCCTATTCTCAACCGAGGCGCGATCGCTTGGAATGATTCTGGACAATTTTACTTTGGTCGTCTCACCTTAGAAGAAACTTTAATTACTGCCAATAACCAGCGTCTACCAATTATATTTCTTAATAGCGGTTACACCCAAAGTGGTATTGCTCGTTACACCCCAGTTTGGGGTGCAACCTACACTCCCCTAACAGACAATGAAATCATTCTGGTAATTCAGAAAAACCAAATAACTAACCAATTACCAGGAGGGAAAGCTAATGAAATTGCAGTTCCCATTCCTCAAGATGGCTATTTGCTAACCTTACGCGGCACTGCTGCTACTGCGGCACCACAATTGCCCATTAGCACTACAGTCAATATTGCTAGTGCCACAACGCCAGCTGACTTTAACCGTTACCCTCATATCGTAGGAGCAGGGCCCTTGCTGATCCAAAATCGTCAAATAGTTCTTGATGCTAAAAGCGAAAAATTTAGCAACGCCTTTATTGCAGAAAAAGCTATTCGCAGCGGTATTTGCACAACAGCAACAGGCACTCTCATGATTACTACTGTGCATAATCGCGCTGGTGGCCCTGGCCCCACCTTGGCAGAACATGCCCAGCTCATGCAAAGTCTAGGGTGTGTAAATGCCCTAAATTTAGACGGTGGTAGTTCCACTAGTCTGTACTTAGGAGGACAACTACTCGATCGTTCCCCCAGTACAGCCGCTCGCGTCCATAACGGCATAGGTATTTTCCTGCAACCGCGGGGTGGGGAGTAGGGAGTAGGGAGTAGGGAGTAGGGAGTAGGGAGATGAGGGGGATGTGGTTCGACTTCGCTCACCAACTAAAAGATGAGGAAGTGAGGGGGATGAGGAGAATATTGTCTCCGCGTCTTTGCGTCTCCATTCCCATTCCCTACTCCCTACTCCCCACTCCCTTTTTAAAGTTTACAATAAGCCTCCATTTTGCTTGATGAAGAATTAGTGTAGACATACTAGTTTTTGCGGTAATGGTTTACACCACAATGTTTGATTTTGCTATGTTTAGCAGAGTGAAATTAAATTGCTGGTTTTCACCGTTGCACAATAGCGCCAAATTTTCCATCAATAGCTAAGAGTATCGATGTTTGTTCCGTCTCCAAATAAGGTAACTATGGCTCAATTACAAGAAACCACACAAACCAACACCCTACACTTATCTTCAGCTATCACTTCTCGTGGCGTTGCTGCAACCGAGCTACGTCCTTGGGGTTCTTTTACAGTTTTGGAAGAAGGGCGTGGATACAAAATTAAGCGCATTGAAGTTAAGCCTGGACACCGCCTCAGTCTCCAAATGCATCACCACCGCAGCGAACACTGGATTGTTGTTTCTGGTACAGCCAGAGTAGTTTGTGGCGAGCAAGAAATCCTGTTAGGCAATAACCAATCAACTTATGTACCTCAATGTACAGCTCATCGTTTAGAAAATCCTGGCGTCATTCCTTTAGTATTAATTGAAGTACAAAATGGCGAATACTTAGGAGAAGATGATATTATTCGCTACCAAGATGATTATGCCCGTGCTAAAGATTAAAACCAAAGTGTCTTTAGTTGGTTTCAGGCTTTAAAAGCTTTAATCTGAAAAATATCAAATACTTTTGTGTGCCAATTAGCTATTGGTAACTACAACAGGCTCTCTTTCTACTAGCGGCAAGCAAAAAAGAGAGCCTGTTGTGTTAGGCTGTTTAAATAGAAATCAACAAATTCTATGGTTCTTCTAAGTCAAGCAGCCGCAACTGAAATCGGGCGGATGAAGTCCAAGCAGCAACCAAACGTCTTGTTTCGATTAGCAGTTAAGTCTGGTGGCTGCTCTGGCTGGTTTTATGACCTGTCTTTCGATGAAGCGGCAAAAGATGGCGATCGCATATTAGACTTACATGGAATTGCGACCGTCGTAGACGCCCAAAGCTTAAATTACATCAATGGTTTAACAGTGGATTATTCCGAAGACCTGATGGGTGGCGGCTTTCGCTTCCATAACCCCCAGGCGATCGCCACCTGTGGCTGTGGTAACTCCTTCTCTATTAGTCAGTAGTTAGTAGTCAGTGGTTCATGGTAAAAAACAACTGACAAAGAACAATTGACGATTGACATAAAACCATAAAAAAGCTATAATCAGGATTTGTTAAAACTTAGACATAAGCAGCTTTACGCGCTGTAACTCATGCCAACCATACAGCAGCTAATACGTAACGAGCGCGAACAAGCTCGTCAGAAAACCAAATCTCCCGCTCTGAAACAATGCCCTCAACGTCGGGGCGTTTGTACCAGAGTATACACAACCACACCTAAAAAGCCTAACTCAGCTCTACGTAAAGTAGCAAGGGTAAGGCTCACATCTGGATTTGAAGTTACAGCTTACATTCCAGGAATTGGGCACAACTTGCAAGAACACTCAGTTGTGATGATTCGTGGCGGTCGGGTAAAAGATTTACCGGGCGTGAGATACCATATTATTCGTGGCACCTTAGATACAGCCGGAGTCAAAGACCGTAAGCAAGGCCGCTCCAAATATGGAACCAAGCGTCCCAAAGAAGCCAAAAAATAGGATTGGGCGGTTAATCGTGTCTGACGCGATTAATCGTTTTCCTAGAAGTCCTAAAAAACAAAGAAGTTAGCGCTTGCTTGAAACAGTAGTAAACATCAGCAGTGATCTCTGTTTCCCAAAAATTACAGCAAATTGCAGGTAAATGAGGTACAAGTTTTAAGAACAAAGTCATATAAAAAAGACTTTCAACCCTGTTCCTCCGCAGTCGCTACACTTGGGGAAACCCCAAGACCGCGCTGCTCTCTGTTAAGCGTTCCCTGCTGTTAAGTTACACCCTACACTAAGCGAGCAAGTGTAGAAAGCTCTGAGTAAAATCCAGTAGGCGACAGTACTTTAATCAAAATATTAAAGTTAATTATGCCGTTTTTGATCAATGTCTAGTTGCAAGTAGCAAGTTAATTTAGTTTAGTCTCGCTGCAACTTGTAGAGAAAAATTCCCAAATTCTCAAAAGCGGGTTACTCCGCTTTGAGTTTCCAGTGTCTGATAGCATATAGTTTCGTTGCCAAATTTCAAATTAAAGGTGAAGTATGTCTCGTCGTGGTGTTATTCAAAAGCGCCCTGTTCCGCCTGACTCAGTTTACAACAGTCGCCTTGTTAGTATGATGATCCGGCGGATCATGCGTCATGGTAAGAAATCTCTTGCCGCGCGGCTTGTTTATGATGCACTGAAAACTATTGAAGAACGCACAGGCAATAATGCCTTAGAAACCTTTGAGCGAGCAGTGCGGAATGCAACGCCTTTGGTAGAAGTCAAAGCTCGACGAGTTGGGGGAGCAACCTACCAAGTTCCCATGGAAGTACGTTCAGAACGGGGTACTACCTTAGCACTACGTTGGTTAGTGCAGTTTTCTAGATCAAGACCAGGCCGCACAATGGCAGGCAAATTGGCAAACGAACTAATGGATGCTGCCAATGAAACCGGAAATGCCATTCGCAAGCGGGAAGAAACGCACCGCATGGCAGAAGCTAACAAAGCATTTGCACATTATCGTTACTAAGTAAAACAGCGATATGCCGTTGTTTTAAAAGCGGTATATCGTATGATTTTCAAATAAAGACGGTTTTCCGTAAAAGTATAGAATCTTAACAAAGAGTAATATACAAGATATCATGAGGCGAAAACTATAGGAGGCAACTGTGGCACGTACGATCCCGCTAGAGAGAGTACGCAACATCGGTATTGCGGCGCATATAGATGCGGGCAAAACGACAACAACAGAGAGAATATTGTTTTACTCTGGAATAATTCATAAAATTGGCGAAGTTCATGAAGGAACTGCCGTAACAGACTGGATGGATCAGGAGCGGGAACGGGGAATTACCATTACTGCTGCTGCTATTAGTACCAGTTGGAAAGATCATCAAATTAACATTATCGATACTCCAGGTCACGTAGACTTCACCATTGAGGTTGAACGTTCCATGCGGGTGTTGGATGGTGTAATCGCAGTATTTTGTTCTGTAGGTGGCGTACAACCCCAATCCGAAACCGTGTGGCGACAAGCAGATCGCTACAAAGTACCCCGGATAGCCTTCATTAACAAAATGGATCGCACAGGAGCGAACTTCTACAAAGTTCACGAGCAGATGCGCGATCGCCTGCGAGCTAATGCCATTGCCATTCAACTGCCAATTGGTAGTGAGAACGACTTCAAGGGTATTGTTGACCTAGTTCACAAGCGTGCATATATTTACGCTAACGACCAAGGAACAGATATCCAAGAAACAGAAATTCCGGCAGAACTGCAAGAACAAGCTGAAGAATATCGGACAAAACTGATCGAAGCAGTATCAGAAACAGATGACGATCTGATGACTAAGTACTTCGAGGGTGAAGAACTTACAGATGATGAAATCGCTACTGCTCTACGTAAAGGCACAATTGCTGGTACGATTGTCCCCGTACTTTGTGGCTCAGCATTTAAAAACAAAGGCGTGCAGTTAATGCTGGATGCTGTTGTCGATTACTTGCCAGCACCAACCGAAGTACCACCCATTCAAGGCACACTGCTGAATGGTGATACTGTTGAACGTCGAGCTGATGACAGCGAACCGCTATCCGCCTTGGCATTCAAAATTATGGCTGACCCTTATGGTCGCCTCACCTTCGTTCGCGTTTATTCTGGAGTTCTAAAAAAAGGTAGTTACGTTCTCAACGCTACTAAGAATAAGAAAGAACGGATTTCTCGTTTAGTAGTTCTCAAAGCAGATGATCGGCAAGATGTTGACGAACTGCGAGCGGGTGATTTGGGCGCGGCTCTGGGGTTAAAAGATACCTTAACTGGTGATACCATTACTGATGAAAGCTCACCAGTCATACTAGAATCCCTATTTATTCCTGAGCCTGTAATCTCGGTAGCGGTTGAACCCAAAACCAAGAACGACATGGATAAGCTCTCCAAGGCGCTGCAATCTCTCTCAGAAGAAGACCCAACCTTCCGCGTTAGCGTTGATCCCGAAACCAATCAAACCGTGATCGCAGGGATGGGAGAACTACACCTAGAAATTCTGGTAGACCGGATGCTACGCGAATTCAAAGTGGAAGCAAATGTCGGTGCGCCGCAAGTAGCTTACCGCGAAACAATTCGCAAAGCTGTTTCTAGAATTGAAGGCAAATTTATCCGTCAAAGCGGTGGTAAAGGTCAATACGGTCACGTTGTCATCGATTTGCAGCCAGGAGAACCAGGTACCGGTTTTGAATTCGTCTCCAAAATTGTTGGTGGTACTGTACCGAAAGAATACATCGGCCCCGCAGAACAAGGGATGAAAGAAAGCTGTGAATCCGGTGTATTAGCTGGATATCCGCTAATTGACGTGAAAGCAACGCTAATTGATGGGTCATACCATGATGTAGACTCTTCAGAAATGGCTTTCAAGATCGCTGGCTCAATGGCGATGAAAGAGGCAGTGATGAAAGCTTCACCCGTCCTCTTAGAGCCTATGATGAAAGTTGAGGTAGAAGTTCCCGAAAACTTCCTTGGGGATGTTATGGGCGACCTCAATTCCCGTCGTGGGCAAATTGAAGGGATGGGATCTGAGCAGAGTATTGCCAAAGTAACAGCTAAAGTTCCGTTGGCAGAAATGTTTGGCTACGCCACAGATATCCGGTCGAAAACCCAAGGTCGGGGCATCTTCTCAATGGAGTTTAGCCACTACGAAGAAGTGCCTCGCAACGTCGCTGAGGCAATCATTGCAAAAAGCAAAGGGAACGCTTAATTAAAAAAGGAAACGAGCATTCATGGCACGCGCAAAGTTTGAAAGGAATAAACCCCATATAAATATCGGTACTATTGGCCACGTTGACCACGGTAAAACTACGTTAACGGCAGCCATCACCATGACCTTGGCAGCTCTTGGTCAGGCAGTAGCTAAAGGCTACGACCAAATCGATAACGCCCCAGAAGAAAAGGCGCGGGGGATTACCATCAATACCGCTCACGTTGAGTATGAAACCGAAAATCGGCACTATGCTCACGTAGATTGCCCCGGACACGCTGACTATGTAAAAAACATGATCACCGGTGCGGCTCAGATGGATGGAGCTATCCTTGTAGTTGCTGCTACCGACGGCCCCATGCCCCAAACCCGCGAACACATCCTACTAGCAAAACAGGTCGGCGTTCCCAGTCTGGTTGTTTTCTTGAACAAAGAAGACTTGATGGATGACCCAGAACTGCTAGAACTAGTGGAACTAGAACTGCGGGAATTGCTGTCTAGCTATGATTTCCCTGGTGACGACATCCCCATTGTCAAAGGTTCTGGTCTACAAGCCCTTGAAGCCATGACCAAGAATCCTAAGAACCAACGAGGCGAAAACGAATGGGTAGACAAGATCTATGAGTTGATGGATGCTGTAGATTCTTTCATCCCCACTCCAGAACGCGATGTAGACAAACCCTTCCTGATGGCTGTAGAAGACGTATTCTCAATCACAGGTCGTGGTACCGTTGCTACCGGACGGATTGAACGGGGTAAAGTCAAAGTTGGCGACAACGTGGAACTCGTGGGGATCAGAGACAACCGCAGCACCACTGTCACCGGGATCGAGATGTTCAAGAAGAGTCTCGACGAAGGGATGGCTGGAGATAATGCTGGTGTACTGCTTCGTGGTATCCAAAAAGCTGATATTGAACGGGGGATGGTGTTAGCTAAACCTGGTTCCATTAAACCCCACACTCAATTTGAGGGTGAAGTGTACGTCCTCACCGAGAAAGAAGGTGGTCGGAAAACTCCATTTTTCCCTGGCTACCGTCCTCAATTCTATGTACGGACAACAGATGTAACTGGTACGATCACGACCTTCACCTCAGATGATGGTAGTGCAGCGGAAATGGTCATGCCAGGCGATCGCATCAAAATGACCGTAGAATTGATCAACCCCATCGCGATCGAGCAAGGAATGCGCTTTGCTATCCGTGAAGGTGGTCGTACTATCGGTGCTGGTGTCGTCTCCAAAATCGTCAAATAGCACCTTTTGGCTCTGATTACCAAGGAGCAGAGACGGTCATAAAAATGCCTCTCTGCTCCTTTCGCTTCCCTCAATTTCAGGTACTGGTGATTGGGGATCACGTACTAGTATTAGGTATATCCCCAGTTCCCAGTCCCTAGTCCCCTAGTTAATCCGAACCTAGAAAATCAAAGATGGCAACCCTACAGCAGCAAAAGATTAGAATTCGCTTACAAGCTTTTGACCGACGCTTATTAGATACATCTTGCGAAAAGATTGTAGACACAGCTAACCGTACTAACGCTACAGCCATAGGGCCAATTCCTTTACCAACAAAACGGCGGATTTATTGTGTACTGCGATCGCCTCACGTCGATAAAGATTCGCGAGAACATTTTGAAACCCGTACCCATCGCCGAATTATTGATATCTATCAGCCTTCTTCTAAAACTATTGATGCTTTGATGAAACTGGATCTACCATCGGGTGTAGATATTGAAGTAAAACTGTAATTTGTCACTAGTCATTAGTCATTCATTTACACTTGAAAACAGATAAAGCTCAAAGCGCAAAGTCTGAACAGAGGTTTCCTCGGTTCAGAACTTTGTAAGAGAGGACAAATGACATTAGTATTAATATTTACCTGACCCTGAAGAAATATATCTCAGGGCTTTTTATTAGCAATAAAACAAATGATAGAATGTAGACAAAGTACGGGAAAAGCAGAGAAAAAGAATTTTTAAAGATTAAATTTATACTAAAAGGTAACAATGGCATCCTCTTCTAAAATTGCAGTTCGCGAGCTACCTCTGTTCCCGTTATCCGAAGTAGTTCTTTTCCCTACCAGACCATTACCGTTGCATATCTTTGAATTTCGCTACCGAATCATGATGAACACGATCTTGGAAAGCGATCGCAGGTTTGGCGTGCTAATGGTTGATCCGGTTAAGGGAACGATTGCAAATGTTGGCTGCTGTGCTGAAATTGTTCATCATCAGCGGCTACCAGATGACCGCATGAAGATGTTGACCCTGGGACAACAAAGGTTTCGTGTACTAGAATATGTCCGCGAAAAGCCCTACTGTGTAGGCTTAGTAGAGTGGATCGAAGACCATCCACCAATTAAAGATTTGCGTCCTTTAGCCTCAGAAGTAGAGCAACTGCTGCGAGATGTCGTGCGTTTGTCGGCGAAATTAACTGAACAAAACATCGAACTACCAGAAGATTTACCCGACTTGCCAACAGAGTTATCCTATTGGGTAGCGAGCAATCTTTATGGAGTTGCCACTGAGCAGCAGTCATTGCTAGAAATGCAAGATACGATCGCTCGTTTGGAAAGAGAAGCAGAAATTTTAACTTCTACTCGTAATCATTTGGCAGCTCGCGCTGTTCTCAAAGATACTTTTAATCAGAAGTTATGAGTAATTTGTGTTCTCAAATGACAAAGAACTAGATGCGCTAATTGACAAAACATTGTAACTACCAAAGATTTTTAAGACTTCTGTATAGGTAGTTAATTCATCTAGGGCAGATTGCATTTGTGCTTCATTGACATCAGCTTCTAAGTCAATAAAAAATAAGTATTCCCCTAGCGATCGCTTCGTTGGGCGAGACTCAATTCGACTCAGATTGATTTCTCGTTGAGCGAATATTTGCAGAGGTTTAACTAGCGCTCCAGGCATATTAGCAGGCAAACTAAAAGCTAGTGAAGTATGACTTTTACTTGCTGTTAAGAAGGGGTTAGCTGTATCTATTTGACTCTGACTTACCACCCAAAAGCGAGTACAGTTTTCGGGGTGGTCATTAATACCGCTAGCAAGTATGGGAAGGTTGTATAGTTGAGCTGCTCTACCTGATGCGATCGCTGCTATTGTCACCTCTTGTTCGAGTTGCTGTAGGATTTCAGTTGTAGAATTGCCTGGAATTAGCTGCACACTTGGCAGAAACCGCTCTAGCCAACCTTGACATTGTGCTAAAGCTTGCGGATGAGAGTAAACAGTTTTAATTTCATCCAAGCTAGGTGCATAAGAAATTAGCGTATGGACAATAGGCATCACCAAAGCCAATTGAATTTGCAAATTGTCCAATTGCCACAGTGTATCCATTGTCATAGTTACACTTCCTTCAATAGAATTTTCTACAGGCACGACAGCCAACTGCGATGCTCCCGCAGCAACAGCTTGCAATGACTGGGCAATAGTGGGATGAGGGCACAAGATTGCTTCGACTTGCCTATTTTTGCTCAGCCAATTGACATAAAAAGCTGCTGCTTGTTCTGCGTAAGTGCCAGGAGGCCCTAAATGGGCAATGGATATGGTCATAGCATTTAGTTATTAGATATAGCAGGGAACAGGGAACAGGCTTGAATTCGAGGTGCGGCGCTTAGCGACAACCATTGGTGTCAAGTTAACGTAGAACCGATGTCCCGCAAGAAACTGAAGTTCCTTGCTGATAGCAAAAGTCATCTCAAGATGACTGAATATCCCCCAAGATTTTGAGTCTACTTCAGTAGACTTGAGCTATTAGCCAAGAAATTTATTTCTTGGCGGGTGAGGAAGCCAACACCGAAGCTATTTCTAGCTTAAGTTGACACCAATGGGCGACAACGCACCCTACATCACATTTATATAGACTATATCGGAGATGAATTCACCTGTTATTTCATAATTTACGTTTAATGTGAATTAGAGGCTGAAACCCTGTATTCTTGGTGTAGAGACGCTTCAAAAGCGCGTCTCTACAAAGCGCAAAATCCTTGATGTAGGATTGATTTTTATATTTCACATCAGGCGTAATTTTGCTTGAATTTGATTATTTTGGTTACGTACCGTTTGTTTTAGCATTACAACGATATAACTTGTAACTATATTCACCAGCAGACTTTCCGACTTGCGGATCGAAGAAACAGCCTTGAGATGCCAAATCGACACGAGTCCGAAATTCAACCAACCATAAGTCTAAAGGTCTGGGAATTGTGGTTAGTTGTTGCTGTAACACTTGCATTGCTTGGGTATAAGTATTATCTGCCAGATCTTGGCGAGCCAGAAAAAATTGCAAATTTTGAGTAGGTTGGTGTGGGAACTCCCAAGCTAACCCCATCATTCTGCCAGTTTGCCCATGATGCTTGTGAGTAGTAGCAATTAGTACATTTCCTGGAGATGCTTTTTGAATGATCGAAGCTAGGATATCTGGGCGTTGATTTTGTAGATAGCCTAGATTCCCAGCTGCTGTTACTCCTCCAAGCGTTGCCATCAGCCAAATTATACTGACTGCTACTTTCCCATTGATTAAGGGTGAGAATTTCTGCTCTGTATGCTTTATTCGTTGCCAACAGCCTGCTAAGGCAGCCCCAATCAGTAAAATTACTACTGGTGCCAAGATAAATTGAAAACGAGCAGCCAAAGTTAAGTCTTTTCCCAAACCATAGGTAAAACCCAAGCACAATGCGATCGCCCCAAAAACATACCCACTTAATACCCCAATAGCAAGACGAGCATTAGAGTCTTGCTGCTGGATTTTCAGCCCATAATTGAGTTTTGGTAAACTCCAAACCAAAAACAGCAAAGTTACCATACCAGAAACAACCACAATCGCCAAAGGTAAGCTAGTGAGTGCTGAAGGCAGTAGCAATAACATACTCATCACCCAAAGCAATAGCCGTCCTAGCGGTTCTATCCATCTGAGATGGAGATTGCTAGTTGCCACCCAGGTTGTAAGTTCATTGCCAGGAATCTTTTGCACAGTGGGTATCCAAATCAAACATCCAACCAAGCTACCCATGACAATTATCAACATGCGCCACCAATTAGCTGACACAGAATTAGTTCGGCGCTGTTGCCAAATTTGCCCCAGCAATACAAAGCCTTGAGCGCACAAACTCAGTGTGAAAAAATAATGGGTTGCTACCCCTAAGCTGTTGATTGCCACCCAAGCTAATACCAGCCACATGGGTAGCAGTTGCCGACGATAGATGATCTCAATAGCTTTGACTAGGCAGCACACAGAAGCCATCACTAGCAAAATTGCTAAAGTGTAATGACGTGCTTCTCTACCTAAAAAAACGGCATAGGGCGAAATTGCCATGATTGCTGCTGCCATTTGGGCTACTACATGAGAACGAAAAGCTAAGTAGCCAAAGCCAAACATGGCGGGAATTGCTGCTACACCAAACAAAGCACTAAGCGATCGCGCCACCCAAATTGAAGCTAATTCCCCTGAAGACGAAAACATTTTCATCCACAAATGTGCTAGTGCAAAATAAACCGGAGGATGAGTACTTTCGGCAAATAAGCGCTCAATTACTGCGCTAATTCCAGTTCCGGGTGTAGGTTGCAGTGGTTGCAACAGAACATCTGCACTCATAATTTGATTGAGTGGGATTGAACGAAAACTATTACCCAAACTAAAAACTATCGTGGCACACTCATCAGTCCAAGGGGGTAAAGATGCCAAACGCCACAAGCGCAAACTAGCGCCAATGACTAACCATAGCAATAGTAGTAGTATATGAGAGCGGTTTTTCATTTAATACATAATTTGGGCAACTTTTTGATATATAATTATCCTTTTTTAGAAATATTAAATGTATTTTTTTTCTATCGTAATGATGAGAAACAATTATAACTAAATATAGATTTCTCAGATCAACAAAATGGGGTATGTCTGATTTTTACTAAATCAAGTTTAGTAAGCACAATAAATTAATTAATAATAGAATTATTAAAACAATTACTTCCCACAACTCATGGCTACCAAGTTTACTGCCTCCCAATCGGTGGAAATCGCTGTCCCCCAGCAGCCTATTCCTATTCAGCACTACTTGCGTCAGCCTCAACGGCTAGTTAAGACATTGGTAGATAATAGCCGCATTCAGCAACTTTCAGAGGAAGTATTTCGCTTGAAAATGCGTCCTATGGCCTTTATGTCACTAAGTATCCAGCCTACTGTAGACATGAAAGTCTGGGCAGAATCAAATGGCATAATCTATTTGCGATCGCTAAGTTGTGAAATTCTTGGTTTCGAGTATATTAACCAGCGCTTTGCTTTAGATTTAAAAGGACATTTGTCTCCTTATCAACTCAGCACTGGGACTCGGCTGCAAGGGAGAGCCGATTTAGAGGTACAGGTGGATTTGCCTCCACCATTTTCTTTTACTCCCAAGCCAATTTTAGAAGCCACTGGCAATGGCTTACTCAAGAGTGTGCTGTTAACAGTTAAGCAACGATTACTACATCAGCTTTTAGCCGATTATCGCCACTGGGTAATATCGCAAACTACAGAGCAAGGTTTTGACAATGAGAGTACTGATTTCCCAATCCTCAATATGGAATAGGGAGTAGGGAAGAAATATTTTTATAGTTCCTTGAGTACTGAGTAAATTAAAACCTACTCAGCACTCAGCACGCGGCTCAACGTTCCGCTACCGCGCTTGAACACTCAGTAGTGATTTGACAAGGACGAAAAGACTTGCGATGCAGGGGTGAGGAGCCGTATTGTTGGAGAGCCAGCAAATGCCGCTGGCTACCATAACCTTTATTATGAACCAAATCGTACATAGGGTATTTTGTGGCTAAACGCAACACCAGTTCGTCACGCCAAACTTTGGCTACGATACTGGCAGAAGCAATAGCAAGCGATCGCTCATCCCCTTTGACTATTGTTTGTTGCGGCAACGGCAGATCTTTGACTAACTGATTACCATCAATCAAGCAGATTTTTGGTTGTACTTTCAGCTTCAACACGGCTCGCTTCATTGCCAACAGTGTTGCCTGTAAAATATTCATCCGGTCAATTTCCGCAGTGGAAGCAAAGCCAATTTTCCAATCTACAGCCAGCAGACTAATTTGCTGCGCTAGCTGAGTTCTGCGTGAACTAGAGAGCTTTTTACTATCTTTAATTTCCGCTGCTATCAGTTTTGGTAATGCATGATCTGGTAGTATGACTGCCGCTGCAACCACAGGGCCAAATAGCGCACCTCGCCCTACTTCATCTACACCTGCGATCAACCCTTGAATGCCCGACATGGTGGATAACTCTAACCAATTCTGTTCACCTAAACATGTTGGCGAACGAATAGTAGCAGTTTGTTCTGTGTCTGCCATAAGTTGAATTAGCTTTCATCAGTCGATGTATCCGTGGCCGAAGAACGACGTCGGCGACGACGATTAGCGGCGGCGGTACTCATGGCTTCACTTTCCTCCGCAATTTCGCTAAATCCTGATAGCTCAGTAGTTTCTGGCGGCAAGGATTTTTCTTCTAACTCAACTTTGAGAGTAGGCATTTTACTCGCACTAACTTCAGGTGTTATTTTTTCAATGGGAGTGGGAGTTACATCTAAAGTTGATTCCGTTGATGTCATCGGTGGCTGTCCTGGCAGAGTGACGTTAATAATCACAGATTTAGAATTTTTGACTTCCCGATTCAAACGCACCAACGGGGAGACTCCCATCAAAGCGAAAACATCTTGCTCATCTCGTGTCATTTCTACAGAGACAATCTCCGGTGGTTCTACCACTGGCTTGACTGGCTCCACTTTAGTAATTTTAGTGCGCTCTGCTCTCTCACTCCAACCTGATTTACCAATGCTGGGTGATGGAATTTCTGGTGCTTCTAGTTCTGCTTCGCCATCCAAGTCTAGATCTGGATCATTAACAAAAGCTAGGGGATTGGCAGCAGTTCTGGTTTCATCTTTCCCATTAGTTCCATTGATGCCGATGCGATTTCGGCGAGTGCGGGTACGACGCTTGTTGTGATCGCCAAGTTCTTGATAGCTAGGATGATTAATTAAATTTAAAGCACCCATTTCCGATTCACCATCGAATCCTTCCCCAAATCCTTCGTAGGTTTCTCTTGGTTCTGTGATTCGGGCAGTCAGTGGACGTGGTTCTCTGCTGGGGAGAGGTACAAAACGCTCTGGTATTTCTGCTGGTGTTGGTAATCGGCTTTCGTGTTCTCCAGGTAAGCGTACAGTATGCCCTAATCCGCCACAAGTGGGACAAGTTTCACCAAACAATTCGTAAATATTTTGACCTTGACGCTTACGAGTCAGTTCTACTAAACCCAGTTCGGTGAGTTGGGCTATTTGAGGACGGGCTTTATCTGCTTTGAGGGCTTTGTTAAAGTGTTCGAGGACGTGGAGTTGATCGCGCCGTGATTCCATATCAATAAAATCAACGACAATCACCCCGGCGATATTTCGCAGACGCATTTGGCGAGCGATTTCTGTTGCAGCTTCGCAGTTTGTCCACAGAACTGTCTCTCTGGCTGTCGCCGATCGCGTGAATGAGCCGGAGTTGACATCGATTACTGTTAATGCTTCGGTTGGTTCAATAATGATGTAGCCGCCTGATGGTAAATCTACTCTGGGTTTGAGAGCTTCTCGAATTGCGGCATTGATGCGGAAGTATTCTAAAATCGGCGAGCGATCGCGGTGATGGTCAATTAACAATCCCTGCGGTGTTTGCCCACCACTCCAGTTCTGCAAGTACTGTTTAACTCGCTTCAATCCGGTGCTGGAATCTACGACAATCCGATTCACATCTGCACCATACATATCGCGCAATACCCGCTGGATAAAGTCATCATCGCGATTAAGTAATGCTGGGGCACGGGTAGAATGTGCTTCCTGCTGAATTGCTTCCCATTGCTTCTGTAGCAATTCCAAATCTTCCATGATCGCTTCTTCTGGTTTGCCTTCTGCTTCTGTACGCACTAGCAAACCCATTCCCGCCGGTTTGATCAAAATCGCTAACGCCCGCAAGCGGTTACGCTCGCTTTCACTTTTTATTCGACGAGATAAATTTACACCTCTGCCATAGGGCATTAGTACTACATAACGCCCCGGCAAGGTGATATTACCTGTAAGCCTTGGGCCTTTGGTTCCTGTTGGCTCTTTCATCACCTGGACTAAAACTTTTTGCTGCGGTGTTAATAGTTCAGTAATCGCCGCTGCTGTACGCTTTAGCCTTAATGGCCCCAAGTCAGTGACATGAATAAAACCGTTACGCTCTGGGTCACCAATATTGACAAAAGCCGCATCTATCCCAGGTAATACATTTTCTACTACACCTAAGTAAATATCACCAATTTGGTGATGACCTGTGGCAACAACAAGTTCTTGAATTTGATCTTCAGAAAAGACAGCAGCAATTTGATGCTGCTCCGCTATGATAATTTGTTTTGGCATTCAATTTCCTCAAAAATTGGTAGCACCAACAGACTTGGAGGTTTATTATGCCTCTTGCCCCTGCAAGCCTCAAAAGGCGCTACTAGTAATAAAAATGATGAATTTAGGCTCAAAGTTAAAGAGCTATTGACTGGGGAATTGCGTTCACACGCCTGATTATTCCAGAAATTCAGCATATTGTCTCAGCAATTAAATCAACCGTCTTTGGTTGATTTGTGATACCGTCCCCTCGCTACAGGGAGTTTTGATGGAAAAATTCTGAGGAGTCAGTTGCATAAAAACAGTTATCAATTATTCAGTTATAAAAGTTTGAGTTGAGGACTTAGACCATAACTCAAGTGTGCCACTTAATACAAGTGAGGGACTCTGATTCCCGATGAAAAAACTGGTAACTGTTCACTGTTCACTGTTCACTGATTTGTTGATCGGTTCCCTAATTGGAGCCAACTGGCGTGAGTGGGTGAGTTTTTGAGTCAGGATGATGAATTTGAGAGTAACCGACCCGAGTCGTTAAGAAAAAGAAACTATTTCTGTTTTCTATCCCCTAGAGTCATCCTGCGGATTGTACTCAGTAACGCCACCTGCTTTCACCTTACAACCAAAGCAACGCTAGGCTGCCTCAGTATTCATTCTTCATCACTACTATAGATTGGGCATTCAGCAGTTGTTTTAAAAAGCATAGTGTTAGAGAAGCCGACGGAGCTTGTGTTAATTACTGATTCACAAAGTATCTATAGAGAGTGTTCTTTAATCTGCCTGAGTTTGTCTGGGATAACATCCTAGAAGTTGCACTCTAATATCTTTGCTTTCGACCCCTAAATAAGGGGGTGGTGAACCAGCTAATTCAATGCAGCGCCAGAAAATTTCTCTTCATCCCATTCTAACGCAACCTTGCTAAAAATCAATTTTTGTGATGTGCTGTGTTGGGGCAACTACTAGCAAGTTACCTTTTTGGAATTATACTCCTAAAATTAGCCGATTGCGATGGATGTGTAAAAGTAGAAATTCTACACTAGCCACTGTTTCCAGCATAAACATGATTTGTTCGGGACGCAACAGCACACCATCATGACGATAGCTACCCACATAACGCATCACAGATGTAGAATCTAGTGTGTTGCTGTGGGTTTCTAATAATTCTAGTTCAAACAAGCGATCGCGCAGATTTATTAACTGAGTCTTACCTGACTTTGTAGTTTGCTCGTACCACAGTTCATCTTTGGCTTTGATGGCATCAATCCAGTCTTGCCATTGGATGGGTGTTGTTGCTTGTGATCTGGCTACGGTAATTATATATTCCGCAGCCTCCATTGCTTGATTAGCGGCACTAGCTTTTAAATCCAGTTCTACTGCATGGTATATGGGTATATCTGTGGGCAACTCGTCAGCTAACTTTCTTTGGAAGTCATCAACTGCCATGGGCACAGTTAACTCAAAATCCACAATTTCACCGCTGCTAGTAGCTCCCAAAGCCAAAGCGCTAGCAATAGAGATCCGTGGAGTGGGATGAAACCCACCTGTAAAAGCAACTGGTAAACCTGCTCGTCGCACAACTCTGTCAAACAGGCGGATCAAATCGAGGTGACTTACTAAGGCCATATCACCTTGTTTACCAAACCAGACACGTAGCCGTTGTGCTTTGGTGGTGTTGGGAACAAACTCACCAGCAAATTCGGGAATTATAGGTGGTTCAATCACAATATTGTGACCAAAGTCAATACCACAAACCCCACAGTGAGAACAACCCTCAAAAGAGCAGTCTGGCACTATTGCCGCTGCTAGGGCGCGTTGTAGGTCTTCTTGCAGCCATTTTTTGTCAATTCCTGTATCAATATGATCCCAGGGGAGGTGAGTGTCTAGGGAGTGGGGAGTGGGGAGTGGGGAGTGGGGAGTGGGGATTAGGGGTAATGGGGAGTGGGGAGTGGAGGACGCGGGGACGAGGGGACGCGGTGAGACAGCGCTGCAGGAGGGTTTCTCTCCGTAGGCGACTGCGAACCCGAAGGGGGACGCGGGGATGTTTGTGTTTGTGTCTCCGTGTCTCCGTGTCTTTGCGTCTCCGTGTCCTCCTGTCTCTGTGTCTTCTTTCTGAAACAAATTCCACTCACCATTTTCCACTTGGCGGTATTTCCAATCTAGACCTGCTTCGGCGATCGCTGACCCCCAAGCGCTAAAAGCTTTGTCTAAATTGTCATACCACGAATCCATACCTGCGCCTAATTCCCAAGCACGATGTAATACTTTACCAAGAGTGCGATCGCCTCGGCCGATAAAATCCTCCATTGCCGAAAGGCGGACATCAGTAAAATTCACCTTCACTCCCCTAATCCGGCGGAACTCTTGACGCAGCAAGTTTTGCTTGCGTTTAAATTCAGCGGTAGAAACTGAGTGCCATTGAAAGGGTGTATGGGGTTTGGGCGTAAAGTTAGAAATCGTCAGGTTAAAGTTGAGGGGTTTTCTACCTTTGGCTCGACATTGCCTTTGCAGCCAGCTGACTGTTTCGGCGATGCCCAAAATATCAGCATCTGTCTCACCGGGTAAGCCGATCATAAAATACAACTTGATTTTATCCCAGCCTTGTTCCCAAGCAGTTTTTACACCCCGCAACAATTCTTCATTTGTCAAACCTTTGTTGACAATATCCCGCATCCGCTGAGTACCGGCTTCGGGAGCAAAAGTTAGTCCACCTTGTCGCGTACCACCAAGGATGTGAGCAATATTCTCATCAAACCTGTCTACCCGTTGGCTAGGGAGAGACAGAGTAATATTTTCATTTTTCAAGCGATTTTTAATTTCCATCCCTACCGCTGGCAGAGATAAATAATCAGAACAACTCAAAGAAAGCAGGGAAAATTCATTGTAACCAGTCGCTCGCATTCCTGCTTCAATTGCTTCTACAACTAGATCAGGTTCTACATCCCGTGCTGGCCGAGTGAGCATTCCCGGTTGACAAAAGCGACAGCCACGAGTACAACCGCGCCGAATTTCAATCGTCAATCGGTCATGCACGGTTTCCATGTAAGGCACTAACCCAATGGAATAAGCCGGGATGGGAGTTGCTACCCGCCGAAGAATGCGTTTTGGTACATCTGGGCGCAGCGGATGTACTGAACCGTCCTCCGCCATATCGTAAAATTGGGGGACATATACACCTGGTATTTGTGCCAAATCCAATAACAGTTGTTCTCGGCTCAACCTTGCTTGTTTGCCTTCTTCCAAAACCAAACCGATCTCTGGTAGGAGTTCTTCGCCATCTCCCAAAGCAAAAAAGTCGAAGAAATCAGCGTATGGTTCAGGGTTTGATGTCGCTGTTTGTCCACCTGCGAAAATTAGGGGATATGGGGAACTTGTACTGAGCGGAGTCGAAGTATGGGAATTGGGGAGTTGAGTTATTTTTCCCCCTGCCTCCCCTGCTCCCCTGCCTCCCTGCCTTTCTCGCCACGTTAGAGGAATTCCGGCTAGATCCAACATTTCTAGGATGTTGGTGGCTCCGAGTTCGTAACTGAGGCTAAAGCCCAAAATGTCAAAGTCTGTAAGCGATCGCTTTGATTCTACGGCAAACAAGGGTGTATTTGTTTGCCGTAGTTTGGCTGCTAGGTCTGAGCCTGGCAGGTAAGCGCGATCGCATAATTGCCGTGGTTGGGCGTTCAAAATGTTGTATAAGATCACATGCCCTAAATTAGATGCACCAACTTCATATACTTCTGGGTAGGTCAATACCCAACGTATTGTCGCTGCATCCCAAGGTTTATGTACCGCTAAGCCTTCGTTACCTAGATAACGCGCTGGCTTGAAAATTTCCGACGTAATTAATTTTTCAACTGCAACAGCCACTGTGCTATCTCTTAGCTACTTAATTACAGCTAATCACCTCCAACATTAGCATTGATCTAAGTCTTCTATGAGAGTTAAAGGTTCTAACTTAGAACTTTTTTACACAAAATCTGATTACACCTTCAGTTTGGCGCTAGTGTCACTCTTTGTTAAGGAAGTTATACTGCTTGCTCAGCTTCGCTTTCGCTTTCAAAGATTTCAAATACACTATCGAGTTGCGTGAGTTCAAAAATAATTCTAATTGATGGTGAAATAGAGCAAAGCCGGAAACTTCTACCTAAATTTCCGGCTAGCTTGAGTACAGATACCAATGCCATTAAGCCTGCACTGTCTATGGATTCTACTGCTGCTAAATCTGCTACAAAAATGGAAATCTCATCTTGAGCTAATGCTGTGGTGAGATCTCGCTCAAATTCCAAAGCATTTGCGGCATTTAGGCTACCTTGGAGACGAGTAATCTTAACTTTGGGATAATGAAGCACTGCTTGCATAATGATATCCTATGAGAGTTGTTGAAGCGTCTATCTGAGGTTTATTTGAACATAATCTGTTTGTTATAGCATCGACCACACGTATTAAATCTCTTTGCTGAATCTTTATTGCTTGTGCATTGCTATTAAAGATTGTTATAAAAGCAGATTAAAATGTATTTATATATACTTTTTTTTTATCTAAGTTCAAAAACAATCAACATAGACAGCAAAAGAGTAAATAAGTCATCCGTAACTATGCTGATCGAGCTTGCTTAGTTTACGGAAACAAGGCTGATTTTAGATAACAGTCAGCTTTAAGTAAATAAAGATCAATCTCAAAACTACCTGTGGTGTATGGCAAGGTGATAGGTCACAGTCTTTCTACCTAGTTTGTGATCTGGATCACTGACTTGTTGCTGTTTAGATCACTAATCATGCCTGACTTCATCCAAGATAATTAGGATCATATATATTTGGTTTATTACTTATGAGAGCTAAATACGCTATTCGTCAATTAGTAGAAAAAGCCCTTGACATTAAAAAATTAACTCCTGAGATAGAAAATGAAATTAACTCAGAGTTAACAGAATTAGGTTACATATCAGACGTTGACTATGAAGCCTTAGAATTATTGATGGCCGAGATGGATGCAGGTCGAATTCAGTTAGTTCCTAGCCTTGGATAGTGGTGCAATTAATCTAGTATTGAGACTTTTTTAATTGTATTAAGTTAATTGAATAAAGACTAAAACAATCAAATTTTTCTATAGTATTAAGATAAGTTTTGATAAAGGCATTATAGCTTCCAAGTGTACTGATAAGTAGAAGAACTAAATTAAACCTCACCTCGATTGCCGGGTTTCGACACTTCCCTGCGGGACGCTACGCGAACTACTTCTGCTGGAAAAGCGCTGTGGTCTCTAAGTTAGTGTAAACTGTGCTAATGAGCATTAATATTGTGCATTAGTAATTAATATCCATGCAGTTCGCTAAACGCCTAGAAAAAATTCCTCCCTATCTGTTTGCTGAGATCAACCGCAAACGGAATGAACTCGTTGCGAAGGGAGTTGATATCATCAACATGGCAGTTGGCGATCCGGATAAACCAACTCCTGAGTGGATCATTCAGGTAATGCATGAAGCTGTTGATGACGCTTCCACCCACAATTATCCACCTTACCAAGGTACACAAGAATTTCGGGAAGCTGCTGCCAAGTGGATGCAATGTCGGTTTGGGGTGGCTGGATTAGACCCAAACACAGAGATTGTTTCTTCTATTGGTTCAAAAGAAGCAATTCACAATACTTTCTTAGCTTTTGTGGAAGCTGGTGACTATACGCTGATACCAGATCCTGGTTATCCTGTGTATCGAACCTCAACTATCTTCGCTGGTGGCGAGTGTTTTCCTATGCCTCTGAAGGCAGAAAACAACTTTTTACCTGATTTGAGTGCAATTCCTCAAGAAGTTGCACATAAAGCAAAACTGTTGTGGATTAACTATCCTAATAATCCTACTGGGGCGTTGGCAACGCTAGAGTTTTTTGAGGAATTGGTGGCTTTCTGCAAGCGATACGATATTTTGTTATGTCATGACCATGCATATTCAGAAATGGCATATGATGGCTACAAGCCGCCAAGTGTATTACAAGTTGCAGGGGCCAAAGATGTCGCGATTGAGTTTCACAGTTTGTCTAAGTCGTACAATATGACAGGTTGGCGAATTGGTTTTGTAGCTGGTAATGCTATCGGAATTAAAGGTTTAGCACAGGTAAAAACTAATGTTGATTCTGGAGTATTTAAAGCAATTCAAGCCTGTGCGATCGCAGCTTATTCTCATAGCAGTGATGCAGAACTCCAAACTGTGATTTCAGTCTATCAAAATCGCCGTGACATCATTGTTGAGGGACTGCAATCTCTAGGTTGGCCACTTCAGCCTCCAAAAGCCACCCTCTACGTTTGGACACCCGTCCCTCCTGGATACTCCTCAACAGAATTTGCAGCGCTGCTACTTGACAAATGTGGTATTCTTGTGCCTCCAGGGAATGGTTACGGTGCAGCCGGAGAAGGCTTTTTCCGCATTGCTTTAACTATTCCTGATGAGCGGTTGCGCGAAGCCATTCAACGCATGAGAGACGCCGGGATTCGTTATGGATGAGCAGGGGAGTGGGGAAAGATGGGGGAGATGAGGGAGATGGGGGAGATGAGGGAGATGAGGGAGATGAGGGAGAAAGATAATTACAATTTCCCAATTCCCAATTCCCTACTCCCTACTCCCTACTCCCTCTTGATATGTTTGCCACATCTGATGAATAAATTGATGAAGTTGCTGCTTCGCATCTGAGTCAGGTTCATTTTTGGGTTCTTTGGCTAAAACCTGGCTAAATAGAGTAATTACTTCTGTGTCTAAAGCTGGGCGAAATAAATTTATTGGCCAAAGTAAGTCAGATGCATCTCGCAAGTCGGTAATTAAGGGTGGTTCTTTGGTGTAGGTAGCCAGCAGTAAAGGACGCACCCAGCACACCTGACGGGAAACTATGATTTGAATAACTTCTGCATACAGATACTTGTCGCCATGCTCTAAAGACACGATTTGTCCTGGTTGAAAGTCTAGGCTAATGTTCATGATTATGCAGTTCGGTTAGTGGCAGATAGTTTTTGCAGCTTAATCTTATTTTAAGATTGAGAATACTTATACTCAGCAAATCTGCTGGAGAATAGAAGCTATTTCTGTGCCGACAGTATCCTAATACCATTTCTTGAAATACTTGATACAAATAATTGTTTCTAATTCTTTCCCCCTACTCTCTGCCACGTACTCGTACCAACTTTAAAGCGAAACGGCACAAGACTGCTGCTTTTAGCTCTTTTGGCAGCAAAAGTTTTCCCTGTCACAGTATTTCAACAAAAATACTATAAGATAGGTAAATAACTGTTAAGCGATCGCTCAACAAAAACCATGTTGTAGTGAATCAACGAGAAAAGGGCAAAGAGCCGTGTCAGTTGAAACCATTGAAAAAAGTTCCACTTCCCGTAAGCTCGCGCCTCGGTATCGCGTTTTGCTCCATAACGATGACCACAACTCTATGGAGTACGTGGTGCAGGTACTAATCACCACTGTGCCGAGCCTTACCCAGCCCCAAGCTGTTAGTATTATGATGGAAGCCCATACAAATGGGATGGCTTTAGTCATCACTTGCGCTCAAGAACATGCTGAGTTCTACAGCGAAACATTGAAAAGTCATGGCTTGAGCAGCACTATTGAACCTGATGAATAGTTATTAGTTATTAGTCATTGGTAATGAGAACAACAACTAACAACTGACAACCAACAATTGACTGCTGACTCAACATGAAAATAAATTTTATCCGTTTAGCCCAACGCCCTGCCCCTATTAGGTTGGGTTTTTTTATTGCTGTTTTATTACTGCTATGGTTGCCTTTAGCCGCACCTATTTACTTACTAGTACGTGATTCTAATTTAGTAAGTATATTGACAATAGTGTTGCTATATGTTGAGTTTATTTTTTTACTCAAGCTATGGGGCAGATATGTTTATCAACAGCCAAAGATATTGCAGTATTACGGTTTAGAAAACACGCGACAAAATCGAGTAGATTGGCTGCGTGGTTTGGCAATGGGAGTAATTAATATTCTGATACTTTTTAGCATTGAAGGTTTTTTTGGTTGGCTGGTGTGGCAGCAACCAAAAGTTTTTTTTGTCAGAATAGTTTTAGAAGGATTAGTTGTTGGTTTAGGGATTGGATTTGCAGAGGAATTATTATTCCGAGGTTGGTTATTGGATGAGTTGCAACGCGACTATAAGCCAGGTGTGGCATTATGGACAGATGCTGTTGCATTTGCGTTATTGCATTTTATTAAACCCTTGGAAGCAATTATTCATACACTACCGCAATTTCCCGCCTTATTAATGTTGGGGTTAACGCAGGTATGGGCAAAGCGTTGGCGTCATGGGCGTTTGGGTTTACCAATGGGTTTTCATGGTGGGATAGTTTGGGGTTATTACATGATTAATGTTGGAGAATTAATTAAATATTCTGGTAGGGTTCCTGATTGGGTTACTGGTGTGAATAATAATCCTTTACAGGGTGTGATGGGAGTAGTGCTGATGAGTGGATTGGCTTGGTGGATGCGGGGGCGATCGCTGCGATCGTCTCTTTGATATTGGGAATAAAAACGATGACGCAATCTAGCACTAGCAAACAACAAGCTCAAAGAATACTGGAATTATTGGCGATCGCACCTCAGCGATATTTAGATGCAAAGGGAAATCCTCAACGCACTCCAAGCGGTAGGATCGTAATCAGTGAATTACTTTAAGGGATTAGTAATATAACCACTTTTGTTGCCACTTGTTACCCACACTAATCCTTCAGAAAAATATCCAGCATCATCAAATTGTGGTTCGATTATAACTTTGCCAGTTTTGTCAATATAACCCCACTTGTCACCACTCTTTACTCTTGCTAATCCCTCGAAAAAGCTACCAGCATTATCAAATTGTGGTTTGATGACAACGTTACCAGTTTTGTCAATAAAGCCGAACTTTTCGCCACTCTGTATCCTTGCTAACCCTTGAGCAAAATCAAAAGCGTCATCAAATAGCGGCTTGATGACAACGTTACCAGTTTTGTCAATATAACCCCATTTATCACCAATCTTGACTACAGCTAACCCTTCGGAAAACGAAGAATAACCTTTATCATCAAATTGTGGCTTGATGACAACGTTGCCAGTTTTGTCAATATAACCCCATTTATCACCAATCTTGACTACGGCTAACCCTTCATAAAAGTTACCAGCATTATCAAATTTTGGCTTGATGACAGCGCTGCCAGTCTTGTCAATATAGCCCCACTTGTCACCATCCTTGATTGCGGCTAATCCTTCAGAAAAGTCGCCACCAGCAAGAAATTTCCGGTCAATGACGAATTCTGTTTTGTTGATATAACCGCAAGTGCTGGCCAAGCATAGGCGTGCTAATCCTTCAGAAAACTTTCCAGTAGAACCTTTAGCAAATCGCGGATCGATTACATAGTTTCCAGTTTTATCTATATAACCAGTGTTCTCACCAGCAATCCAAACAATTGCTAATCCTTCAGAAAAAGCTTGAGTCTCGTCGAATTTTGGTTGAATAACGATTGTGCCAGTTTTGTCAATATAGCCCCATTTGCCATTAACTCTTACTTCCGCTAGACCTTCAGAAAAAAGACCAGCACCATCAAATTTTGGTGCGATCGCAAAGTTAACAGGTTTTGCTGAGATACTCCCCGAATCTTTTGGTTCACCCAAGTCTGTCGGTTCAGGTTTTGTCTCCTGAGATTGTGTCGCAGTTGATGCCGGAGAACTTGCAATTGGCGATTGAGTTGCAGGAGTTGTTGCAGGTTGCACTGTTGCAGATTGAGGACGATTTATCAGAGTAAAAGTAGCAATTATTCCTATTGCTAATCCTCCTATTCCGATTAAAATCGGCTGTATTAATGATCTAGGAATTTGTGGCATTCTCAGAATGGAAGATGTGCTAAGCTCTGTAGTTTGCGCTTTTGGTGCCAAAGCTTTTATAGCTTGTAAAGCCTCATATGCAGATTGGTAACGCTGGCTGAAGTGGTAATGTATCATTTTAGTGAGAACATCTGCCAGCTTATTACTCACCTGTACATAATTACGCCAATTTAGTTCACCTGTTGTTGGGTCTTGGAGTAATTGTTGTGGTAACAAACCTGTGAGAGCTTGGATACCAATCATACCCACTGCATAGATATCGCTTGATAATTTAGGGTCACGATTAGCTTGCTCATTTGGCATATAACCGGGAGTACCAATGGTAATGGTAGACTTCACCTGACCTTGAGTATTCACTGCTAAACTGCCAATTTCTTTAACTGCCCCAAAATCAATCAACACAATTTTTTCATCATATCGACGACGCATAATATTTTGGGGTTTGATATCTCGGTGGATAATATTTTTTTGATGGACAACCACCAAGACTTCGAGAATATTCTGTAACAATTTAATTACTTCTTGTTCACTAAACCGCTTGCCAGGAGCTAATTCTGCGGTTAGATCATAACCATCAATAAATTCTTGAACTAAATAAAATTCACCATTTTCTTCAAAGTGAGCAAACAACTTGGGAATTTGTTCATGTTGACCTAACAGATAGAGTACTTGTGCTTCCGTTTCAAATAAACGTCTAGCAATTGGTAAAACTGCTGGATCGGGGCTTGTTGGTTTGAGGTTTTTGACTACACACTGCGGATGACCAGGTAAATCTCTGTCTTCTGACAAGTAAGTGTCTGCAAAACCTCCACTTCCAAGATGTCTGATGATTTGGTAGCGGTTACGCAGGATAGTTCCTTTGAGGAGCATAAGCGCATCTCAACTTTTATAAGAATATCGAAAGATACAAAATAAAATACCAAAATTCCACAGAATCACGAAATATCTTGGTCAAAATGTAATATTTTAAACTTAGATTAGCTCTGTCTCGTTACTTAATGTCAGCAAGTACGCTGACGAATTCTCTCAACAAAAACAGGGTTTCGTCACTGCAAATGGATCAAGTCGAGCTTAGAGATAATATCAAGATGCATTATTTTCATGCGGCTATGCTATTACTGCTGAACTCTTCTAATCCGCTTCAACGCTGTCTGATACTCAGCTATTTTTCCTTGTTCTAAATAAAGATCAGCTGCTTTCTGCAAATCAACCACATCAGGGCGTGCAAAGCCTCGGTTGTAGTATGCATCGGCATAATTGGGATTAATTTTGATAGCTAGAGTCAGATCACCTATTGCTCCTTGTATATCTCCCAATTTAAAGCGACACCTACCCCGCCCATTATAGGCTTCCGCATCGTTGGGATTAATTTTGATAGCTTGGTTGAAATCAGCTATTGCTCCTTCGGTGTTTCCTAATTGCAAAAGAGCAAAACCCCGATTGTAGTGGACGTTGGGTTCGTTGGGATTAATCTTGAGAGCCTGGTTGTAATCAGTTATTGCTCCTTGTTTGTCTCCCAAATCGTTGCGGGCAACACCCCGGTTATTGTAGACTTGGGCATCGTTGGGATTAATCTTGAGGGCTTGGTTGTAATCAGTTATTGCTCCTTGTTTGTCTCCCAAGGTAGCACGGGTAAGACCCCTCCTATTGTAGGCTTCGGCATAGTCGGGGTTAATGTTGAGAGCTTGGTTAAAATCAGCTACTGCCCCTTGTTTGTCTCTTAAGTAGTCAGCACGGATAGTACCCCGGTTGTTGTAAGCTTGGGCATAGTTGGGACTAATTTTGATCGCTGAGGTAAAATCAGCTGCCGCTCCTTGCTTGTCTCCCAATAGAAAGCGGACAGCACCGCGATCATTGTAAGCTTCGGCATAATTAGGATTGAGACGAATGGCTTCTGTATAATTAGCAACAGCACCTTTATAGTCTTGATTATCATAGTTCTGTTTTGCTTTGATAAAGAAGTCATCGGCTTTTGGTGCAGCCGCAACATTGGTACTAGACGGACGCACCCCCAGATCTATTCCTACCGCTAACATCTGCTGTAAAGCAGAATAGATAGTAATACCGATGCCTGTAATAATTTTAGTTTGGCTCTTGTCACCTAATTCTTGCTTGTCAGATCTGCCGTGAACTCCCACAAGTTCCCCTTGTTCGTTCAGCACAGCACCACCACTCATGCCTTCTAAGGTATCGTTATCGTAAATCAGGTTATAGCCTTCACGTTGAGCAGCGCCATTAGCATTTACTTGTCCTCTATTCAAAAATAGATCAGGATTGGTAATAGATCCTCTCTGGGCTGGAAATCCTGCTACATAAACTGTTGTGCTGGCTGTGGCTTGGTCGGAATTGCCTATCCTAGCTATTTTATAGTTATTGTTGCTGCTAAATTCAACAATAGCCAAGTCTGAACCGTTTGAACCTTTTAAAGGTTTCATAGACTTAATTTGATTACTTTGTTTGTCTGAAGTAAATATTTGTTTTTTACCATCTTTCACTACATGATAGGTAGTCAGAACGGTATAAATTTTCCCAGAATGTTTGATAATTACTCCGGAGCCTGAGATGCTAGAATTTTGATTATCAACAATCTGCACTGTAATTTCTCTGGCAATCTGTTCTATCTCTTGCATGGATAAACTCAGTGCAACTTGTGAATTTACTAACACAATTGATACACCAATTAGTATGGATGTAAGTGTATAATAATGCTTCATTTTCTTAAACTAATTTCTCAAATTTGATTTTTCATTGGGAATGGGGAATTAGTCAGTTATCAGTTATCTCCCTCATCTCCCTTGTTCTACTTCCCGGATAACTAGCAATTTAATTTTTGAAAAAGATAAGATCCGCCTCCACAGATTTCAAAAAAATCAACGTAGACGGGCTTTGTTCATTAAACTGCAACTCTAGTCGTCAGCATAGAGTTTTAATTACTAGAAACTAAACTTACGGTTCAACAGAGAGACTATTTATATATGTATTGAAATCAATATAAATCTGGGTATTATCGCTACTTTGATTTAGTATTTCTCCACGTTCTAACCCACGCCGATCTAATATTCTTTGCATAGCAAGTCTTGGATTAGCACCACGTTTGAGGGTGAATAACAAAGTGCTATTTGTACAAGTGTCATTTGTGCTAACAGCAGCACAAACTACAGGTTGTTTGTTTAGCGTGCCAGTTATGATAGTTTTGAGATTCTGGTTGTCCAAGTTTTTCTGAAATCTCCGAGATACCTGAGTACAACGCTTTTGCGGCGTCAAATCGCGTGGGAAGTAATCATCGGAAACCCAACGAACAATCGTTCTGTCTCCCCGTTGGATGCGAGCTTTTGTAGCTGGTATACCCTTATCCTTACCGCAAAAGAAGGTTATGCCATTAGCATCGGTTGGCTGATTGGTGGCAACAGTACTAGATAAAATTAGCGTTGCGATCGCAAAGGCTCTTGTAACCCCTGCTAATACTTGAACAAATAACCTATGTTTCATAGAATTATGCAAAAAATCTCAAAGTATTTTAATGAAGATATTTATACAATTACAAGTCAATTCATGCCTCAGAAGTGCTGCCAGCAAGTTATTTTAAACCAATGCCCTTACATTTATGCAGTTACTTACACTAATACTGTAAAATTTCCTAATCATAAATAAGTACATTAATATTTTTAGTTTTAGAATAGGCATATTAGAAAATTTTAATCTACCATATTATTGATATTAAGTAGAAGTATTTAGACATGTTATTCTTATTTCTTGACAAGAATACATAGACTTAAATAATTTTTGTTACAATACTTTGCAATCATTGAATTTGTAAAGTTTATAAATTGAATAATTCATCCAATATAGATTTAAAATATCTCATTAGCTATTCTTTCTCAAAAGTATGGTAAATAGAATGCTGGGTCAAAAACTAGGTAATGGGCGTTATAAAATTATCAAGCAATTGGCAGAAGGAGGATTTGGTGTTACTTTCTTAGCTGAAGATACGCAATTGTACAATAACAAGTGTGTCATTAAACTGCTTAAACCAAAGGCTACCGATGAATACACTTTGCAGCAGGCACGACGTTTATTTGAGAATGAAGGCAAAAAGTTGCAAGTATTAGGAAGGCATGATCAAATACCGCAACTATTAGCTTACTTTGAAGAATATCAAGATTTTTATTTAGTTCAAGAATATATTGAAGGACATGAACTAAGTCAAGAGCTACCTCCTTTTGGTAAGTCTTTGAATGAAGCTGAAGTGATGAAAATTTTAAAAGAAATTTTGGAAGTTTTAGTCTTTGTGCATCAAAATAACGTCATCCATCGAGATATCAAACCAACGAATATCCTACGACGGAAATCAGATCAAAAAATCGTGCTGATTGATTTTGGAGCAGTTAAAGAAGTTAATGGAGTCAACCAGCATGGACAAACAATTTTAACAGTTGCTATTGGTACTCCCGGTTATATGCCGAATGAACAAGCTGCTGGAAACCCACAATTCAATAGCGATGTCTATGCAGTAGGAATCATGGGTATTCAAGCATGGACAGGGATATATCCCCACCCTCTCAACGACAGAAAACTACCAATAGATCCTCAGACAAAAGAAATTCTTTGGCGGCAGCAGGCACAAGATGGCTCTAAATTAGCAGACATTTTGGATATAATGGTACGTTATGATTGCCGTCAGCGATATCAGTCAGCATTTGAGGTGTTGCAAGCTTTAGAAGAGCGATCGCTTTCAACTTCTAAGTCCCCAGTAATTAGAGAAAATAGTCAGGAAAAAACCACTAAAGCTAATTCATTACGTAGCTTTGCACTATTTGGGAAAATTTTAGTTGGACTAGGGATAGCAGCTGCGATCGCCACAATTATTCTACTAATTAGATCTCAAAAAGATGTACTTGTGATAGAAAAAATCTATAACGATGCTGAATATAGGATCAAAATCAAACATCCTGATACTTGGGACAGACAAGATATCGATAATCCAATTACAGGCGAAGTAGTTAGATTCTTGTCACCTAAACAAAGCGATGCAGATAAATTCCAAGACTACCTGACTATCAGCATTGAAAGTTATTCAGGAACATTGGAAGAATCTACAAACTTATTTATTAACGAAATTAAAAATAGCTTGCTAGAATCGAAAATTATTAATACATCTTCAACTACTTTAGCAAATAGACTAGGCAAGGAATTAGTTTTTACTGGAACAAATCAAAAAACTAGCGTGAAAAATCTGCAAGTTTGGACTTTAAAAAACGACAAAGTATACATAATTACATACACAGCAGATATAAATGATTATGATAAATTCTTTAAAAGAGTACAGGAGATGATTAAATCATTTGAAATCCAATCTTAAGTTGATTCTGTTTTATGACTTGATAATTTTCACTTAAGTTTAAGCCTATTAAATTCAATAATTTTGTTGTCAAATTTAACTATGAGCAAATGTGTTGCTATTGCGCTGCTATTAATACTTTCTTTGTCGGTGGCATTTCCAGCTTTTGCATCTGTATGTCGCAATTATAGTGGGCATCAGATTTGTATTGTTAGTATTAATCGCAGTGCTAAAAATTATTGGGAATATAGGGCAGTTGTGAGTGTAGACGCAATTAAAAGACCAATAGAAATTTATAACTGCCGTACTAAAGCGAAGGTGCAAAAAGATGGGGCTATTATACCATTTGCAGACAACGACCCTGGAAAACTGATATGTAGTTTTTTTAAGAACTAGTTATTTATTTTGTGTGGTAAATATACGCCAGATGATGAATACTATAAATCCTATATAAGCTGTTACAGTTAGCCACTCTTGCCAATTACTAAATTTGTCATACATAAGTAAACATTTTTATCTTTACCAAATGTTATTGACAGTAGATAGTTTTATTTTACTATCTCGACTAATCACTGGTACTCCCAGATGTAGGGCTGTAGCAGCAATAATCGCTAACTTGAGAACTTCCTGTAAACTCATAAATTTTCACCTGCTTTACCTGCAAAATTTTTAACAATGTCAACAGACACTGGACTTTTTGCAAGTTTTAGGCAACTGTCTTCACTACTGTACCTACTAAACAAGCCCTATCTAAATTAACGCCATTTAAATTTGCACCTTCTAACTCTGCACAGAGTAAATTCGCTCCTGTCAAATTTGCCCCAGCTAGATTTGCCCCCCGTAAATCAGCCTCTTCGAGATTTGCTTCGCTTAATAAGGCCCCTTGTAAATCAGTACGACTTAAGTCTGCGCCTTTGAGATTTGCACCAGTCAGGTTTACACCTCGCAAGTCAGCACTCCGCAAGTCAACGCCCTGCAAATTGACGTTCATCAAATTGGCACCACTCAAAAAAGCACCTGCTAAAGATACATCGCTGAGTCTGGCTCCCATTAAGTTAGCACCGCGCAAATTACTACCCCGCAAGTCAGCGCCTGTTAAATCTGCTTGCATCAAATTAGCTCCCATGAGGTTCGCTCGCAAGTCGGTTTCTTGCAGGTTTGCCCCCATCAAATTTGCTCCTTCTAAATGCCCTCCTTCAAGTTTAGAACCGATAAAATTTGTGCCAACTAAGGTAGCGCCAGCCAAATTTATGCGGTTTAAATCAAGCCCAGAGAGTTCTTCATCTTCTAAATTAGCTCCAGGGAGTTGTTTTAGTTTTCCTAATTTAATGGCGTCAATGTTCATGTGGGGTAACTGCTAATCTCTTCACTATTCTTGCTGTGGCTGTCCCATCGAGAGTCAAGTAACCAAATGCCGATGCTAACTTTTGGTGTCATTATGGGTAGGTCGAGACCTTGTTGTAAACCCATGACTAATAAAGCAAGGGCATCTACAAGTTTAGGGTCAAAGCGGGTAGATTGTTGTTGTCTGCACTCATCTAAAGCTTGAGTGAATATTTCTTCCCGACTCTGATTTGATGATTTGCGCTGATTGACTCGCCATTGAAAGTCTGCCAATAGGGCCAAAATTCTTGATTCTAGGGGAATTTCATCACCAACTAAACCTGCTGGTTCTCCTGTACCATTCCACCACTCGGTTTGGTGAGTGATAATTTGGGCAACCGCCCGTAGTCGGGGCATTGTTCGCAATACCTGTGCCCCTGGTACTAGCGGACAAGTTAAAGGAGAACTGGGGGCATCTTCTTGGTAACGTGTAGATACATCAGAAGTAAGAACGCTTTCTGTTTTTTGTAGTGGATCTATGCGGTGTAACAAACCTGCTAACCGCAATCTCTTAATTTGCCACGCGGGAAGATCTAAAAGCTGTCCCATCGCTTCGGCAAGTCCGACTACTTCCGCAGCCGCTAGAGGATTATTGACATCTGCCATGTCCATCAGTTGGGCCATTCGCAAGAATGCTTGGATTTCGTTAGAAACCAAGTTGCCGTCTAGTGCTTGTTGACGAAGCGTTGCGGGGATGGATAAATTATCTTGTCCTGTTTGGAGGTAATCTACTACGCGAGAAACGACTGTACCCAAGTTTTTGGCGGTGGCAAGGGAGGGCGCGATCGCCTGTTTTTGGGCTATGAGTTTTTGCGCCAGTTCCGGGTTATATTTTTTAATATGGGCGATCGCTAACTCTACTGTCTCTTGGACTAACTCTGGTTCAAATGTCCACAATCCATAAAATTTGCGCTCTAAATCTAAGGCTGGTAATCCTCCGACACCATAATCAGCGGCTGATAACTCTTGACAAAGTACCATTGCTGTGTAACTAGGTGACAAAATAATCAAGTGCCACTCTTGTGCAACTGGATCATTTGCATCTAACGCTACTAAGTCTACATTAGGTAATTGGCTAGTGGGATGTTCTGCAAAGCCTGTATCCGGTGCTGCCATGATGGCAATTTCGCGGCTGCGTTTGGCGATATCTGCATAGCGTTCTGCTTCTTGCAGATACCATTTACCTTGTTGGAAGGCTGTGATGACTAGCGGTGTACCGTCGGCAGTCAAGATATGATCTTCTAAAGCATGGCACAAAGATACTAGAGTATTTTTGTAGTACACTCCGAATCGAATCGGCCTAGCGCTGTGGCGATGAATTGTTTCTAGCTGTTGGAGTATGGAGCCTTCTAACATGGTTTAATCAAATGAATTGCGGAGGCGGTGAGGGAAATAAAAATTTTATAACTATTTTAAGTTTACTTTTTGAGGCTCGAATTACGCTACATATCGAAAGGGTTGGGAATTGGGGTATTGGCAAGAGATTTTTAGAATTTTTGTATAATTTATTTATGACAGACAATAACTGGCTAGAACTTGCAAAACAGGGTGATGTTAACGCTATTGCAACTCAGATGAACTTCTATTTTCAACCCCAGGGGACTACTGTTACAGCCAGTCTCAAGGATGGTTGTTTACATTTGATGTTAGAGTCTGAGCAAGTTCCAAATCAAGCACCATCTGTTACTTTTATCCGTCAAGAACTCTCTACTTGGCAACCAGAATCAGTTACTATGGTGCAGGTGTATGGGCGAAAGGTTGGGGAAGAGTTTCCCGCTTGGGATGAGAGGTTTTTACTGTCCAAGAAGCGATCGCAAGCTGCGGAATTTATAGCTACGCTACGAACTTTTAAATTTGCTTCAGTCTTACCTTATAAGGATGTTTTTAGTTCTGAATTGTACAAAAGTAATACAGTAAAATTACTGTTGTATTTTGGTTTATTTCCCTTGGGAGTGAGTTTAATTGCTAATCCCGCAAATTTGGAACAAACCGCTTGGTTGTTAGGTATCTACTACGCCAGTATTTGGGGTGTTGTACTCTATGACTTAATTAAGCCAGCGTGGTTTTCTTGGCGGACTACGCTGCAATGCGTGTTATTTACAGCTTTTATCGGTATTCCTTTCCTACTGTTAATTATCCAATTTCCACCAATTCAACTACTTTACGCCGCTACAGAATCTCAGTTGGGCTTGATTCCACAGCTACTTGGTTTTATATTGGGCGTGGGAATTTTAGAGGAACTGTGTAAAGCGTTACCAGTATATTTATTTTTACTCCAACCTCGAAAATTAAACGAACCGTTGACAGGTGCTTTTTATGGGGCTATGTCAGGGTTAGGATTTGCGATCGCCGAAGGTGGTTCTTACTCTTTGTTGTATGCTTTAAATTTAGTCAGAGGTAGATCTGACTTTGGCTCTTACATTGTCAGTAACACTATCCGCTTTGTTTCCCTACCATTGTTTCATGCGATTTTAGCAGGAATCGTTGGTTATTTTCTCGGACTAGCAGCAATTAACCGCTCGCGAAAATGGTCGATTATGTTTATCGGAGTAGCGATCGCCGCAGTGTTACATGGGTCATATGATACTTTTAGCGAAGGCTGGATTGGTTTTGCAATTATTGCCTTCACAATCTTGCTGTTCGTTGCTTATTTACGTCGTAGCCAACAATTAGTAGCAGAAATGCAGCAAGCTGAGTTAGGTTATCAAGCACCACAACCCAGCACTACTGATTAAAAATTCACTCATCAAACAACCTATTGTAGAGACGCTTCAAAAGCGCGTCTTTACCCAGCTGTAACGAGTTGTTTTTCCTTAACCTCAATAGGTGCAGTCAGCGCGGTTTCTAAATCGGCACAACCGAGTTTTTCTTCCAAAATTTTCATCACTTCGCGTCCGAAATCGTTGGGATTTTGTCGCCAAGCTTGTAAGCAGACTTCCCCAAAGAATGAACCAAGAGGTTCGGGGTTCCATAACATTTTCTGGACAGTCCAAGGTGTAATGTTCATTGGATCATACCCTGGTTTAAGAATGTTTTCTTTGAAGGCATATTCTTCCAAATGGGTATGGGGTTGCAAACCAATGAAGAAAATCGCAGGTTCAACTTTATCCGCACCAAAAATACGCTCAAGTTCGCGGTGGTAAGCGATGGTTTGGCGGATGGTTTCGGGACGTTCGTCAATGACGTTGAATGAGTAATTGACGGAAACCAAATCGTTGAAACCAGCTGCTTTCAAATCACGGCAGTTTTGCAAGACAGTACGCAGGTTATACCCCATCCGCATTTTCCGCACGAGTTCTTGAGAACCACTAGTTATCCCGATTTCAAAATAATTCATGCCAGTTTTCACCATCAACTCACATAATTGAGGTGTCAAATTGTCGGCTCTGATGTATGCTGCCCAATGGATATCTGTCATACCAGAATCGATGATTTTTTGCAGAAGTTCCACAGCATCATCGATATATTTCCGCGCTGGGATGAATTGGGCATCGGTAAACCAGAAGTTGCGAATGCCGCGATCGTATAATTGGCGTATCTCAGCAACGATTTCATCTGCTGGATTGATGCGTACCTGTTTGCCTTCGACAACAGTATATACGCAATAACAACAGTTGTGAGGACAGCCACGCTTAGTTTGTACACCTATATAGAAGTCTTGTTCTTGCAGATAATAGTTAAACTCTGGCCAAACGCTTTCGATATAGTCGTAGTTACAAGCAGATTTTTCTAGGGGAGTGGGTTGTTCGTGAATCAGGCGATCGCGTAGTTGATCTTCTCCTACTACATAGCACCTTTCGTCACGAAATTCTTGTCCACTTAAAAGTTTTGTCAGCAAGGTTTCGCCTTCTCCCACAGAAACAATCGTTCCCTGGGGTAGGCTTTTACCCACTTGTTCGTAAAAGACGCTGACAGCACCACCACCTACAAGAATACGAGCATTAGGGTGATAACGTTTAGCGCGTTTAATGCCCCGTTTCAGTAAGCCCAAATTGCGCCATAACTCACCATAATATCCCGATGCAATTCTTAATAAACCAACAGCACCCTTCAGCTTGAGTAATGGGTTGGGGGAGTAGAAAAACTCGAAGGAATACTGCAATGGGTTGCCGCCACGCCCACCTACAGGCGCATAAATTTGAATGTCGCGCCAAGAGTACACTAGTAGCGTGGGCTGGAATTCGTCAATACAGCGATCTAAGGCGGCAGCGTAATCTAGAGGTGGTACTGTCCCTAAATCAAAAATGCGCTGTTCAATGTTGGGAAACTGCTTGTGAACATGGTCGCATAGGTAGACAACCCCAATGGGGAAGATGGGGTTACAAGGAAGGCGAACATAGAGAATTCGATTTTCCATCATGGGTGTTTTTCTTCCATCTTGCCGTTATTTAGGATGAATCGAGATCAAAATCCTATTTTTAAGTATCTGCTGGCGATTTCTGAGCGCGATCGCACTTATCCTTGACATTTTAGCTGTTTTTTGATATGCATTAATTTTTTTGACAACTATGGAAATTGCTAAAATTTTTCTGGCGTCAAATAAAATAAATAGGTTTTATGAAGAAAATTTTCACATATCTTTACCATAACATTGAGAACGTTCGTTAAGCGATGATTTTCACCTGTGAGTAACCAAAAAAATCAAACAAAAAACTTTACTTCCTCTGCTGGGCGAAGTTGAGAGATCGTTGCTGTACTTAACTCGGAGATACTTTGTGTAAATAAAAACTTTGTGATTTCGGAAAAAAACCGATAAAATTTCTGCAATAATCCATGATTGTATAAATTGCATATTTTTTTATACAATTTTCATAACTTGAACATGTCTTTAGATAGAAATAGCGTAGAAAAATTCAGTTGGTAGTCGGAGTTACAGCAACTGGGGATCAGCCGATGTTACCTTTGTATGTGTAATGTAAAATTGTGGCGCAAAGCTCCTCAGCAGTTATGGCTCAAATTTTAGACTCTCTACCACCTGAACAATCAACAAAGAATCTCTGCTGCTACATCAATGCCACGAGCAAAATACAGGTGGCGCGTATCTCCAATATTCCCAACTGGTACTTTGAACGGGTTGTTTTTCCAGGACAACGTTTAATGTTTGAAGCTCCACAAAGAGCGCAACTGGAAATTCATACGGGTATGATAGCAAGCGCGATTCTATCCGATACGATTCCGTGCGATCGCCTTGTACTAAATGAACCTAGCAGCTATGAGTTTGATCAAGACTCATCATTTAATACCAAACCAATGGTACAACCAATTAATACAAAAACCTCAGATACCACGAAACCTTTACAAGTCGCTGGTTTAGCATCTGTTGATTAAAATAAAAAATTTTGCTCATTTTTATAGGTTGCTATATTCAGCAGCCTTTTTTGTTTGAGAATGGGGAATGGAGAATGGGGAATTGGTGTTGCTTATTTTTCCCTCATCTCCCTCATCTCCCCTAGCCCCTCATCCCCCTGCTCCCCATTTTCAAGATATATCCGACAGGCCTAGTTGTTCTCTCCTTGCAAATTGGAGGTGTTAGGGTTAGCCTTGAGACGCACCAAGGCTTCCAGGTTCTGTTGATTGCGATGTATTACCAACGGTAACTCCGCACCCGCTTGATATTTTTTGAGTTCGGCTGTAATTTCACTGACATCAGTTACAGATTTGCCATTAATTGTCAAAATAATATCACCTGCTTGGATACCAACCTCAGCGGCAGAGGAATTATTGACTACTTCAACTACCAAGACACCTCCATCTACATTATCTACATTGAGCAAGAGGTGTTGGAGATTTTTGTCTTGTTTGATTTGCTGACGCCCTTCTGGTGTCAGACCAATACCGTTTACTCCTAACAAGGGATGATTTACCGATTGTTCGGTTGTATTTTCGCTGGGTATTGGGGTAGGAACTACCACTGACTGTTCAGTTGTATTTTCGCTAGGTTCTGGGGTGGGAACTGTCCCTACTTTAGGCTCTTGGGAAGGAACCCCCGGAGTATTTGCGACTATTTGCCGTCCTTCATTAAGGGCTGCCTGAACCTCCTGATTCAAGGTTTCATACTGTGATATCACTGAATCAACTGTTGTAATGTATTTCTGTGATGCGTCAAGCACTGTCGTTACCTGTAAAAAATTGAGAATATTGTCATACTCTTTGATTGACAATTTAAGTTTTGATGAAACATTTTCAGCTACTTCTATTTTTTCAGTAAAAGCTTTTTTATTGAGATGAATACCACGTAATGACTTTTCTTGTAAGTCAGGTCTAGAATTTTGGTTAGCTCTTGTTTCAAGCGTTGAAAATAAGTCATTTGCGGCTGTATTAGTTTTATCAATTGAATTATCCAACTCCTGATGCTTTGTCGATAAATCTGAATATCGAGTCTCCATATTTTCGATGAGTTCATTAGAAAACTTTTTGCCAACTACAAAATTTTCGTTATTTATATTTTGTTTTAATTCTCCATAAGAAATATTTACTAATTTAGAAGCTATGTAAAATGTTTTCTCGGTAAGATCAATTAAGGTTACAAGCGTATTAGCCTTAGTTGCTATATGTGCTAAGTTAATCACGGGAGTAGCAGTACAACTCACTACCAGAACAAACGCAAGAGACAAACTAAACAATGAAGCTATTGTTTTTCGACGTTTTGCATTTAAGTCAAACATATTAAAACTCTTAATATTTTTATTGCTTAGGAACAATATACTGGTGACATTTTATCTAAATTTTTAACTTATAAGTTAAAAATTATGATACTTTAAACCACTGTATTTATGCGTTGAATATAATTGTAAATTGACCTTTATTACTCAAAAAACATGATTTAATGACTCTCAAACAATATTGTCATGTATGGAGTTACACGCTAGTTTACTTAGTTTACAGGTTGCTAACAAAATAAAGCAAGTAATATTAAATACATTGTATTATAACTAAAACAATTGTAAAGAAGCGTTATCAATACATATATTTTCCAGTCTTCTAAAATATGAGCTATTGGCCTATTGTCACTAGTATCAATCATCTAACTGTGTGACTTAATATGCTTTGTATTAAAATCAAGGACTTTTAAAAATAGAAGTAACCTCAATCATTATTTATGAATTTGCCGTCTTTTCTCTGGTTATGGAAAATAGCTGCTTGGTCGATGGGGTTGGCTCTATTGGCTTATTTAATGTTGGCATTTACTGGCGTTTGGATGTTTCAAGGGAGAACTAGACAGCAGATACCGCTAATTGCTGCTTATATAAGCGGGAATAGAGGGGTGCGATCGCTCCACTATATGATGGGCATCACCATGGTAAGTTTGGTGCTGTTGCTGCTAGCAATTGGTATTGTTGGCACTGTAGGGCACTTTGGCTCTTTGGGACACTCGCCACACTTGGCAGCTGGGTTAATAGTAGTGGTGTTAGTTTTACTGTCAGCTTTTAGTGCAACACAAATTCCTAACAAAGTTTGGGCTAGACCGTTACATATCAGTATAAATGTTCTTCTATTTGTAGCATTCACCTGGGTATCTCTGACTGGATGGAGTGTGGTGCAAAAGTATTTACCGTAGCCAATTTTGGGTTGTAGATTCTGCCCTTGGGCGTTGCTGAATTAAAATATTTATAAATAAAACAGACGTGCGATCGCACGTCTGTTTTAGCAGTTATTGTTGTGAGTGGCTTAGTTGTTCCTGTTCTGTTTCATTTACGCTGCTTCCCGCATTTGTGATGCGACATTTACTTCTGGAAATGAAAGCGAGAGTTGCTCAGCTTGCGGTACGGCAGCTTGTTCTAATACCTGAACTTCAATATTCACACTCACCAAGTAACTGCCTGTATCAGCACCAACCGCCTCAGCAATTAATTTGGATATGTCTGGGCGTTTTGCTGTCAATGGGTCACGTAATATACATCTGTCCCATTCGTGCTTAGCAGTTGGATTGAGGTTGAGAATGTAATGCTTAATCATAGGATTAACCTTTAAATTCATCTTCCAGAAGGTTTTCATACAGCCGTTTTGCTGTCGTCTCGACTTTGTACAGGCTATATATCTATTATAGTACATTTGTACTAAAAAAGTGAGAATTCACGCCTTTACCCATAATCTCTGTGCAGAGGTTATGGGTAAAGAACCTTATTCGGCTTTGCCGTTTGTATGTGAGTTCAGCAACTGAGCATCGTTAACCCAAATTGCTTGTTGAGGAACAGGAATAGAAATTCCGGCTTGATCTAGGGCGATTTTTAAGCGACGACGGTATTCGCGGGCCACATCCCATTGTTTGAGTGGCTGTGTCTTAATCCACACACGAATAATTAAACCGCGATCGCCAAAATTATCGATTCCTAAAACTTGTGGTGTTTCTAAAATTTGACGTTGCCATAGTGGATCTTGATCCATTTCCATCGCTACAGTTCCAATCAATTTCAAAGCCTGGTTGATGTCGGTTTGGTAGTCAACCGGAATCGTTAAATCGGCTCGTGACCAACGACTCGAAAGATTGGCAACTATTTTAATTTCACTATTGGGAATTGTAATTAAGCGTCCTTCAGAATCCCGTAGCTGAGTCATCCGTAGATTTAAATTTTCCACCAGACCGCCGACGTTACCCACATTAATCACATCACCAAGGGCATATTGGTCTTCTAGGATAATCAAAAAGCCGTTAATCGCATCTTTTATTAAGTTTTGCGAAGCCAGAGATACTGCAACACCAACTAAACTAGCACCTGCCAGCAAGGGAACGATATCTATGCCCAACGCAACTAGTGCTAATAAGATACCTACTCCCACCCAAACAACAGTAGCGATACTTTTTGTGACACCAGAGAAAGTAGAAACACGTAGTTGTAACCGCTCAGAAGTTTCGGAACTTAATAAAGCACCACTGCTAATCAAAGTAGAGGTAAAGCGGTCAATCAATGCATAGGTTAAACGGATAGCAACATAAGTTCCTAGCACGACAACAGCCAATCTCAAAGGAAATTGAGCAGCGGTGAGAATTCCGACTTGAAACGGTCGCGTGTAGGGAAACAGACCCAAAATAATAAAACTGCCGCTACCCCAAATTCCGGCTTGAGTCAGCTGAAGCAATCGTTTCTTTGCTTCTTGGATATGTTTTTGTTGTTGCTGGTTTAGTTGAGTAGTAATTGGTTCAGCTGTTTGTGAAGGTTGGGAAATTGTGTTTTCTAGATTTCTTGTTGAGCGGCGTTGCCAATAATATATTCCCAAACTGGAAATGATCATTGCTAAGGCGATCGCACCTGCAATTTTACCTTGATTAATTAAAAATTCCGTTTGTCGCTCTTGTTTGGCTCGTTGCAAGTCTTTTGGCAAAGCTTCTTTGATTTGATTTGCCGATGTCATGATATCTACCTTGCGGAGATTGGCATCATCGGCAGTGATGGTCATTAAGTATTGTTTGTTGACATAAATTACTGGTAATGCGTTGATTTTGCGAACCTCTACCTTGACTTGCTGATCAGACGAACGAAAGTAATTTTGGCTAATTTGATCCAAATTCTGCTGGACATCATCTAAACGTTCGGGAAAATTGGTTTTTGATCCGGCTATTTGAAACACCTGGCGGCCATCTAAATAAACCCAATCAGAAACACTGGTGTTACTTGCATCATTATTCACACTGCTTGGGGCTTGCAGTTGTGGGAAAAAGGGAATTTGAGCTGTGGCTTTGGGTGTAGATGCAGCCACTATCAGTATGGAACTAGCGATCGCCATTACCACACCTCCATCTAATCGAGTTTTGGGTGACTGCCGAGCGATCGCTGGCATGTTAGATTCTAAAAATGTTTGTCTTTGCTCTCGAAGAGTAGGAGTATCTCTAGGTGATATTATCCGCTTTGTACTCGCCAAAAATTGAAAGCGCACTCAAACACCTCCTAATAGACTACTTATATAAGTTATCGTCTTCAGTTAATTTAAGTAAATGTACTTATCTAAAGCCGAGTATTTCCTTTTGATGAGCAAATCTCAAAATTTGCATTTATTCTCTAACTCGAGATAGATGAATCTACATAAAAAATGCAAATAGTCAAGAGATAAATAATATTTAGTAATACTTTTCGCAAAGATAAATTAAAAACAAAAAAGCTAGGAATAAAGTTGACATTCAGGGGGATCAAACGTCAAGCTAGTGCTGAGAACCATCGATTAGTAACCTGGTGAGCCAACCAAAAACTACTAGTCATGGAATAATCTAGTAGAGTACGTAAAACTTACGTAACTTTTTTACTTTTTTGAGGTAACTTTTAATGACCGCAACTTCTCCCCGATTAAAGCACGAGGTTAAAGACCTCGCCCTAGCTCCCTTGGGAAGACAGCGCATTGAATGGGCTGGACGCGAAATGCCGGTATTGCGGCAAATCCGCGATCGCTTTGCTCAAGAAAAACCCTTTGCTGGGTTGCGTCTTGTGGCTTGCGCCCACGTCACAACAGAAACAGCACATTTGGCGATCGCTTTGAAAGCCGGCGGTGCAGACGCTGTTTTAATTGCTAGTAATCCTCTATCAACTCAAGATGACGTAGCTGCTAGCCTCGTTCTTGATCACGAAATTCCCGTCTTTGCTCAAAAAGGCGAAGATAACGAAACCTATAACCGCCACGTCCAAATAGCTTTAGATCATCGTCCCAACATCATTATTGATGATGGTAGCGATGTAGTTGCCACCTTGATTCAAGAACGCCAACATCAAATCGCAGATTTAATTGGCACCACCGAAGAAACCACCACCGGAATTGTGCGATTACGCGCCATGTTCAAAGATGGCGTCCTCACCTTTCCCGCCGTCAACGTCAACGATGCCGATACCAAGCACTTCTTTGACAACCGCTACGGTACTGGACAATCAACCTTAGATGGTATCATCCGCGCTACAAACATCTTATTAGCTGGTAAAACCATTGTTGTAGCTGGTTATGGCTGGTGCGGTAAAGGTACAGCACTCCGCGCTCGTGGTCTTGGCGCTAACATCATTGTTACCGAAATTGACCCCATTAAGGCAATTGAGGCGGTAATGGATGGTTTCCGCGTTCTACCAATGGCGGAAGCTGCGCCTCTGGGTGATTTGTTCATCACAGTTACCGGTAACAAGCACGTCATTCGTGCTGAGCATTTCGATAGCATGAAAGACGGTGCGATCGTTTGTAACTCCGGTCACTTTGACATTGAACTTGACCTCAAATACCTCGCAAGTCAAGCCAAGGAAATCAAACAAGTCCGTCCCTTTACCGAACAGTATCAGCTAGTCAACGGCAAATCAGTGATCGTTCTCGGTGAGGGACGCTTAGTAAACCTTGCTGCTGCGGAAGGACACCCCAGCGCAGTTATGGATATGAGCTTTGCTAACCAGGCTTTGGCTTGCGAATACCTAGTGAAAAATAAAGGTAAGTTAGCACCTGGTTTACACTCCATTCCGACTGAGGTAGATCAAGAAATTGCTCGCTTGAAATTGCAAGCGATCGGAATTAACATCGATACTCTCACAGCAGAGCAAATTGAGTACATCAATTCTTGGACTTCTGGAACTTGAGCTGATAGGGCTTAAGCCATAAATTTAAATTTTTTTAATGGGATAGGTAAATCACCTATCCTATTTTTTTATTTTTACCGCTAGATTGCGAGAAAATTGCAATAAGCTAAAATACTTTTGGCACTAACCTCTAGTGCTGTGCCCCTACGACAGATGTTTTTTTATCCACTTACGTTTGAGATTTTCTGTCAATGCACAAGTCCTATTGCTCTAACTATTTCTGGTACTTTTTTGCTGGCGCAGTAACCAAACTAATACTACTCCTGATGTAATACCACCTACCATGCCTAATAAAATGAATAATTGATTACCAAACCTACCAAGACTATTATCTACCATTTCCGATATCATAAAACTCAACCCAGCACCCAAAGCATTCGCTAAAATCCACCAGCCAGCTTTGTTAACTAGTCGCCGCAGTATCAACCATTGCCCGATACCAAATATTAATCCGTAGAAAGCACCGAGTGTAAGCATATGATAAATAGAAAATTTCGTAGCGAATAAGTAAGTCGAGTGGGCAGCTAAAGTAGTAGGTAATACCCACCACAGAGATACAGAAACTTGCCGTCGCAGTACTATCCATTGCAAAATTCCTACAACTAATCCCAAAAAGGCAAATCCTGGGATAGAATCTCCTGCAATATTGGAGATGGGTGATATCAAATACACTCCTCCGATGTAACCAAAAATATTCGCTAACACCCACTGAAGATAGAAGCCCCAGTCTTTTTGTGTGAATTGCATCGAGACTTTTGGGGGGATGTCAGGTAGAGGAGGTGGGGGCAGTGGCTGGGAATTGCTTGGCTGCGGTGATGGGCTGTAACCTAGATTTTGGGGAATTTCTTGGCGATACTGGGGTGGAACTTGGGGTGGTGGGGAGTATAGCGGTGTTTGTGGATGAGTTGGTGGTGGTGTCGGCCTGTAGCCTGGAGGCGATGAGTATTGAGTCGGTGGAATGTGCGGATTGGTTAACTGTTGCACTGCCGCTAAGGTTTCTGTGGCTGATTGGTAGCGATCGCGAAAGTCATAGCGCACCATTCTATCTAAAATATCTGCTAAGTATGGGTCAACTCCTACTAAGTGCCGCCAGATAATTTCAGCTGTTTGCACATCTTCTTGTAACTGATCTGGCATCAATCCTGTTAAAGCTTGAATGCCAATCATGCCTACAGCATAAATATCACTGCTTAATCTGGGACTACCGCGACTCTGTTCGCTGGGCATATAGCCAGGAGTGCCGATACTCACCGTCATGCTAGTTTGTCCTTGGGCATTGACTACTTGAGTACTTATCTGTTTCACTGCCCCAAAGTCAATCAAAACTATTTTGCCATCACTTTTGCGGCGAATTAAGTTCGGGGGTTTGATATCCCTGTGGACGACGTGATTTTGATGGACAAAGGATAAAGGTTGTAGGATATTTTGCAGTAAGGCGATCGCATAAGCTTCACTTAACCGTTTGCCTGGTGTGAGTTCTTCGCTTAAGGGATGACCATCAATAAATTGCTGTACTAAATAAAATTCCTGATTTTCTTCAAAGTGTGCCAATAATCCGGGAATTTGGTCATGAGTACCCAATTTGTGCAATAGCTGCGCTTCTGACTCGAATAACCTTCTGGCTACTTGCAAAGTCATGGGATCACAAGCCATTGGCTTGAGTAACTTAACGACGCACTCGTTATTATAAAGTTTAATGTCTTCAGCAACGAAGGTTTGACCGAAACCACCAGCACCTAACTCGCGGATAATTTTGTAACGTCCGTCTAGTAACTGACCCAACATAAAGGCGATCGCTTACAGAGAATAATTTCTGTATTGTAACTTCCTACTTATACAGATAAATGTTGGATATGTAACTTGATGGTTACAATTTGCGTAGACATATGGATTGTTGGCAAGGCTGGGGTTACCCCTACCCTACAGTTTATCTGTCGCATTCTTTTGACAAATTGGTATGTTGAGTTTTTGAGTTAGCGATCGCTATTATAGATATACTCTGCCAAAACCTGATTAATCAATCCTTGAACTCCCTGCTCACCCGCCTTTGCCTCAAAATATTCCACAATGAAGGTATCTAGCAGCAAATTCATCTGTCGTTGCGATCGTTCAACTGGTTTGCCATTAACTCTCAGTACCGCCCGCTTCATCTGTTCTTCTGTCACTTCTGGAATATCAGATAGATCAATCGCTTCATCTGGCATGGCATCAATCCGTTCCCCATCAGTTTGAGAGGCTTCGGAAGAAAATGATTTGTTCACGTTTAGTTCCCTCCCGCATTGAAATAACTCGAATTTCATCTCCAATTTCTGTATGAGCAATCACCACTACTCGCCCACGCCAATCCTTGAACTCCCTGCTCACCCGCCTTTGCCTCAAAATATTCCACAATGAAGGTATCTAGCAGCAAATTCATCTGTCGTTGCGATCGTTCAACTGGTTTGCCATTAACTCTCAGCACCGCCCGCTTCATCTATTCTTCTGTCACTTCTGGAATATCAGAATTCTATCGACTTGTTGAACGATGATCTTAATTCGATGTCAAAAAATTATTAGTAACAAGTATCAAAAAATACATTAGAAATAAAAACTTATTTCTTTGGGGATATTACAACTAGAATCTATTTGATTTATTCTTGCTATGACTTAAGTGTTGCAGGGACTTAAGTCAAGGTATTCACATCAATTTAAATAGCTATTTTGATTATCATCCAGGTGGCTAGATGACAAATTAGCTATTGCATTGGCTCTAACAAAAACCATAATTAAAAGTCAACAAATCAAGGAGAAAATCATGAGTTCTAATAAAAAGACTTACATTCAGCCCAAACTCACTGTCTATGGAGAAGTTGAAACTTTAACCAAAGGAACTAATGCAGGTGAAACTTTGGATAAAGATTTTCCCGCAGGAACTTCTAGAGGTAGCCTAACTTTTTCTTAAAATAGCTTTAATCCGGCAAAATCAGCAAATTAGGTAAATGAAAATATCTAGGTCTTTAAAGCCTAGATATTTTCAGCTAAAACACATAACTTTTTACTTTTGCCTTGTTCGGTTAGTAGTCATTGGTCATTTATATTTAAAAATAACGAATGAGAAATGACTAATAATTAACCCTTTTCAGTCTGGCTAAAAATTTTATAATACAGCCAAGTACTAGTTTCTTTTAAAGGAAAAAGTATATAAGTAAGAGGATTTATCGTCACGATAATATTTCGGTAATCTCGCTTGGCTAAAAACAAAATAGAGCGAGCAACTTGTCTAGCTGACATGACTCCATAGGGATTGAGTTGACTCTTAAACGGCCCTAAAATTAACTTGCGAATTACACAAACTCCATCCAATCTTTTAAGAGTAACAATATCTCCCAGCGCGCGTTTGCTGAGTTCATAAAGTGGACTCAGCGCTGGAGATACTTCCGCCTCAGAAGTGTTAACCCAAATTTCCTTTGTTGCTTTGGCTTGCGGCCCTGTCACAGTAGCTGAAAAAACATCCATCAACTGCAATGCGGAAAAGGTATTCACTTCATATGAAGAATTAATTGCCTGTGAGGTGCGGTTAGCGTAAACATTAACTCCGTGATTGATAATTAAAATATCAACTTTCTCTAAAGCATCTTTAAGTTCAGCTTCTTTGCCCAACTGCCAAGGAACTACTTTCATCCCAGTTTGTGTGGACAATTTTTCTGGATTTGTAGTTAACGCGACAACTTTAGTATTATGTTTTAACAGTTCAGCAGTCAAGGCTTGTCCTAAAGCACCTGACGCCCCGGTTAAAGCGATGGTTTTACCTTTGAGAGAAAGGGCTGTGCCAAGTATTTTATCCACCAGAGGAAAGACACCACTATAGTAAGCATTGACATCATCAAAATGATGACGCCAATGATAAGACCGATTCACCAACCAAACGGATGGTATTGTTTCTAAAGGGCCAGGTAGGTGATTGTAGTCTGTATCAATTGTCCCTTGAATGTATCGCAAGGATGCACCATACAAGAAGGTGCAAGCATAAGCTACTCCTAGCCATAAACCCCATTGATGAGCAATTAAGGCGATGACCGTCAAAATCACCACTAATAAACTCGATTCTAAAATGTCGTGGTAGAGTTGAGAATCTTGATAAGCTTTCAAAGAAACTACTGATAAATCTCGGCGGTATGCTATGTGATGTTTGTTATGCCATTTAGCAAGCCAATTAACTTGGTGACACAAAGCATGGTAGCTATCTCTAAAGACCTCAGCTAGCAGAAGTGAGAATAATCCCCAACTAGCAAACTGTAAGCAGGTATTTACCAAAACCCAATCAATCTGTAATCTTGCCGCAATTTCGGTCAAGCTTTCAGTTAGCATTGTCATCTTGTTTATTTATACGCAATTTTCTTAATCATTCTTCATGATCCAATAAATCTGGTTTTAGGTCTAGCTGAATTAGCTAAAGAAGGGTTTTATGGCAACCAAAAATTAGGCAAGATGGATTTACCTATGTTGCGTACTGTTTGAGTGAGCGATCGCGCCACTTGAATATGCATTTCATCCTCTTCAACAGGTAAAATCACAGTTGGCGTACCTTCTCCCAAATAGGAGACTACTAAATTCGCCGCTTCCAAACCTGTAACGTAAGCCTTCTCCTGAGACCAAGAACCGTGGCGGTTGACAATCCAATCCCCACTCATAAACACATTCTCAAAACTCGTCTTAGCTGGCAACATGTGGCGATAGCTACCAGGGGCGAAGTGAGTCACTGCTTTGGGTAGGCGAATTACACTGCTGTCAATGACCTTTGCTTCCCGAAATCCTGGTACACAAGTTTCTAAATAATGCTGAACTTTTGGTATTATTTCCTCATCACTCATACTCACAAACTGATTAGCGTGATAGAAATCCGCTTCAATCACTGTTGCTGGCTCGTGGTGATATTCATCATGTAGGGCATTCAAATCAAAAAACGTCCATCCTGTAGTGGCATCAAACCCAAAGCAAGCATTAGAAGGACGAGGAATATCGATTTTGCTATCAAACCACAGCCGAGTTGCTAAAACATCAATTGCCCCTAAATTGCTCAAATTGCGAAATTCTTCATGGCTTTGCAAGCTAGCGCTAGTAGAGACAATTTTCTGCATCCCGGTGATGCCAACTGCAAAAACCACAGCATCGGCATCAAATACCTCATCACCGCAAACCACACCCTTGACATGTTCATTGCTACCAACAATTAAATCTGTAACTCGGTGCTTAGGCAATACTCGCGCACCTGCTTTTTCAATACGTTCCACCCAAGGGCGAAATATCTTTTCTCCGACAGTACCCCGGCACCAAACCACATCAAAATCAGGTTGATGCGCCAAAATAAAAAAGTACAGCATCCCCAAAGTGGCTGCGGCTGAACATTGTTCACCTGGGGCAAACAAACCCACTAACAACATCGGTTCAAAAGCTTCACGATAAAGTCGTGCAGACACACCAAAATCTTTGAACAATTCACGGGCAGTCACAAAATCGTAACGCCGCCAAGCCTCATCAGAATTGTCGAAATCAGCAACAGCATAAAGTAAGGGCAAAGCACTGAGACGGTCAGCTATAGGCAACCGCTGAAACTGAGTGTAAAGAAAAGTTCCCAGTGGGGCAGGCAGACGTGGTAAGTCTTGAAAAATCGGTGATGTAACTTCCAACCCAGCTGGTGAATATTGCGATGAACGAGTCCAAGTGGTAAATGGGTTAATTCCTAACTCGTTGACCAAAGAAAATATATTTCTGTAGGGATACCAAAACCCATGAATGCCCGCTTCTACAGATTTCCCTGCGCCTGTTTTCCAACCAGCCACTAGTCCGCCAGGATAAGGGCCTGCTTCTAGAAGTGTCACATCGTAACCTTGTTTGGCTAAATGGTAAGTTGCTCCTAAACCAGCCCAGCCAGCACCGACAACTACCACCCGTTTTTTCTGTGACTCTTCTATCATTCCAGCCTCCGATTGTCACCGTTCATCAACCAATGTATACGAACTTGTGTTGTTATTAACACACAGATAGTCATATTGAAAGAGCATAATGCTCAAATTAATTCTGTCGCACGAGCAGCGCATAATGAAGCCGAGACTCCGCTATTCGTTCTTGTTGACTGATCCGAACACCTAAAGTGAATTCTCCTACTAGTGAGTGATAAGCTAGACGGGCGCGTGTTTTTGCTTCCCATGCAGAAAAACCAATTTCCTCAAACAAGTGCTGAAGATAATCCAAGCGGCGTTGATCAATCTCAGTAATTATTGCGACTGCATTTGTACTTTTTGTAGCCCAAATACGGATGGCATTTTCTAAGCGACCATCATCTTGAACAGCTAGCTCAAATAAATTGAGTAATTTTGTACTCGCATCACCTCCCATTATTTCTATCTGCTTGATAATATCCTCTGTTTCGCGCGTTGCCCATTCGCGCAAAATAGCTGTTAATAATTCATCACGATTGCGAAAGTGCCAATAAAAGCTCCCTTTGGTAACATGCATTAATTTAGCAAGGGGTTCAATACGCACCGCTTCTACACCACTTTCACCCAACACCTGCGTTGCCTCGCTCCCGGGGGGAGTGGGGATTAGGGGTAATGGGGAAATTTTCTTCCTCACTTCCTCATATCATGTCCGGCTAATCACTTATCATAAAAATTTCTCCCTTGTCCCCGCGTCTCCCTATCTCCGCGTCAGCCAAATCATAAGTCTTTAAACGGACATGATATTACCCCCCGGTTGGTGAGCCAAGTCCAAGTGCATCCCCCGGTGACTGAGCATACCCTTCTCCTTTGGAGACGCTAACGCGAACGGGAAGCTAGCTACGCGTAGCGTCTCCGACACCAGAAGCCGAAGTGCATCTCCCACTCAGCCATAATACTTGCTGATAATGCTGAGTTGAGAGTATAACAGAAAACAGACTTGACTCTGTAAGAGAATAATTATCATGACTCAATTAGCAAACGTAAAACCCAGTCTCAAAGACTTTGAATTGCGAGATGGCATTTATTTTCCTAGTAATTATCAACAGTTAAACAGCACCCAACATAAAAAAACATGGGACAGAATTGGTAAGACATACTATGGTTCGCAAAAAATAGATCAAATTGCCGAAACATCGCCTATTAAACAAGATTACACTCTATTAGGTGGTAAACCAGGCGGTACTTGGGATAAATTTCCTTTGAATAAATCTGTTGATTCTATTCTGGAAATTGGTTGCGGTTATGGTCGCGCTCCTTTGCATCTTTCTAAAGATAAAAACTTAAATTGCCAGAAATATTACGGAATTGATATTTCTGAACCTTTATTGCGCCGATTAGTTAAAGTTAAACAAGAATATGATTTTTTTCCAGGTGCTGAATTTAATTTAATTTGTAACTCTGCGGAAATATTGCCTTTAGAAGATGATTCTATAGATTTAGTAATTTCTAACTGCGTTTTCATGCACATACCAGACGCGCAGTTAAGAAATCTATTAACTGATATATCGCGCGTTCTCAAGCCTGGTGGGATTTTTGTTTTCAATCATTCTTTTCATAACAAGGCTTGTCCTTCTCATATTATTCATAATTTCATTAGAAGGCTCAATCCATTTAGCAGAAATCCTGTTTATCTTAAGCAGTATTCAGCAGCTGAAATCGAGGAAATGTTAATTACTGCTGGCTTCAAAACTAAGTGTTCACAGTTTATTGTTGAACCAACAACAGAGTATGCTATTTTGCCAGAAACTATTAAGGGAATTCCATTACCATTTGCGAAAGCTATCAATCAGAGCCTTAAACCATCGTCAGATGCTTTGAAAAAAACTTTAGCTTATGGTTTCAGTGCTTACAGTACTCAACTGGAATAATCATTAGACCTCTTGCAAAAGTCCTTCTTTGCGTTCTCTTCTCTGCGTCTCTGTCT
>NZ_JCACKM010000294.1:0-4121 GCF_059505385.1 Desmonostoc vinosum | reverse complement strand
GCGTTAGCGACGCAGGAGCGTCGCGTCATTACGAATTACGAATTACGAATTATTTTAATGAGGATACCAAAACATACCCTTAATGCCTTCTGGATCTGCCATAAACCCCATAGTTCGGTAGAAATCTACAACATGGGGATCAGCGAAGAGTGTGACATTACTAATTTCTTCACTTCTGAGTTTTTTGAGGACGTATTTCATCAGGGCTTTGCCCAGTCCTTTACCTTGAAAATCTGGATGAACTACTACATCCCAAATAGTGGCGTTAAACGCATGATCTGAGGTAGCACGGGCAAAACCAATCAGCCGCTTTTGATTTCCTCGTACCTGCCACATTGAGGCGACGAGAAAACTATGCTCAATAGCTTTTTTGACTTTTCTTAAAGGGCGACGCGACCAACCGACTGCATCACAGAGTTCCTCTAGTTCATACAGGTCGATATCTCGCTCTGTGCTAAAGACTATGCGATCGCTGCTAGAGCTAGAATTGCTCCCAGCTTCCACTGTTTGCTCTTCAAACGGAGTCTTAGCTGTCGCTACAGATTCAGGAGTACTAAACCAAGTTTTCCAAAAACCCATGCCAACGCGGTTCGGGTAGTATAACTAAATTGGTTTCACTCTCAAAGAGAATGCGCTCACGCCCAACACAGCTATTTCCATTTGCTATCCCTAACACTCAAATTTTTCGGTTGTGTTTGGGATTTGCAATGTTAACAGCCAATTAGAGTGTGTTTTACACCAATCATTTTCAACTTTAGCATTTTGTTGTTAAGCCTAGAAGAAATTCCCAAAAAGGGAAAGATATAAGAATTAGGGATTGGGGAATTGAAAATGGGGAATTGGGAATGGATAAGAGGCAGAGGGGCAGGGTGCGGAGGGAAAGGGGAAGTCTATCTGTAACCTTCTCCCTGCTCCGTGCTACCTGCTTCTCTCATCCCCGGTTGGTGAGCGAAGTCGTACTGCGAAGCAGAACCCGCAGGGTACCACATCCCCAGTCCCCAGCGATGCACTGAGCTTGCCGAAGTGTCCCCAATACCCCATTCCCCACTCCCTCCAGGAGCGGGGGCCCCGAGTTCCCCAGTCCCCAGTCCCCAGTCCCCAGTCCCCAATCCCCAGTCCCCAGCCCCCAACCCCTACAATGGCTTCTGGTTTAAAATCTTCAACTTTGGAACTTTTAAAGCGCTTCAACCGAGCGTTTCCCCAGTTTTATGAGCAATTTGTCAGCAGTGAAATTCAACTGCAAAACTTGCGGTTAGCCTATCGTCTCTATAAAACCAGACGTGCTGTTATAGAACTGAAATCGGAAGGTAACAAAAGTGCCTTGCATTTCGCATACCGCAATCAGTCTTTTTTGCTCAGCGATATTTTTGGCGTGTTAGCAGCTTATGGGTTGACTATCCACGGCTTAAGCTTATACGGTCAGATTAGACCGCCAATGTTAGTTTTTATCAAACTGCTGGTATCCCGTGGTAGCAAAGCTTTAACCGATAAAACAGCAGAAAATGTCTGTCGCGCCATCCGCGAGGCTTTAAGAGGACGATTTGAGGTAGAAGAGATGTTAGCGGTAGAATTTAATCTGGACGCTGGCTTAGAGCAAGTACAAACTGAGTTCTATGTAGATCCAGTCTTTCATCTCCCTGCTTTGGTGATTGAAGCTGATAATCAACCAGGGTTATTCTACAAAGTCATGTACGCTATTTGGCAGGAAGATTTACTAATAGTCAATGCTAATTTGCTAGTTTGGCGAGGGCGTACACGACTAATTCTCTATTTATTGGGGCCGAATGAAAGTCTGATTCCTGAATATCTGGGACATAAAATTGCTGAAGGGGTCAGACAGCGGTTGCTAGGTAAATAAACCAACCATTCCCCATTCCCCATTACCCCTAATCCCCACTCCCTCCGAGAGCGGGAGCCCCGAGTTCCCCATTCCCCTATCTACTCCGTATTTGGTCGCGCCCGCCCTTAAGGGTACGATAGAAGTATGGCAATCATCGAAATTTTGGGCGTTCCACACGCATACGAGCTAACAGCTCCTACTTCCTGCCCTCATGCTCTAGTATTTATCCACGGTTGGCTCAATAGTCGTGGATACTGGCAGCCTGTGATTTCTCGCTTATCAGTTGATTTGCAGTGCTTGTCTTATGATTTGCGAGGTTTTGGTGAATCTCAGTCCCAAGTAAAAACAGATTTTAGTCGGGAACAAACAACTTCTCTAAGCTTGACTACTGTCTCTAGTAGTGCAGTTAGTGCTGCTTTCGATTCTATATATACTCCATTCGCCTATGCTCAGGATTTAGCAGCACTTTTGCAACAGCTAAATATTACTAGTGCTTGGCTAATTGGTCACTCCTTGGGAGGCACGATCGCGCTTTGGGCAGCAGCACAATTACCTGAATGTGTCAAGGGAGTCATCTGTATCAATGCAGGTGGTGGTATATATCTCAAAGAAGCTTTTGAGCAATTTCGCTCAGCCGGTCAGAAATTTTTACAAGTCCGCCCCCGTTGGTTGTCCCAAGTTCCTTTAATTGATTTACTCTTTACAAGAGCAAGTGTGGCACGTCCTCTAGAGCGTTACTGGGCACGTCAGCGAGTGATTGATTTTGTCGTGGCTGACCCCGAAGCGGCACTCGGAACGCTGCTAGACTCGACCACAGAGGAAGAAATTAACCGTTTACCTCAACTGGTGTCCCAGATCAAACAGCCAGTTTATTTTTTGGCTGGTGCTGAAGACAAGGTAATGGAACCAAAGTATGTGCGCCATCTAGCCAGCTTTCATCGATTGTTTCAGTACTGCGGTGACAATGTGATTGAAATTCCTCATTGTGGACATCTGGCTATGTTAGAGCAGCCAGATGCAGTTGCCGAAAATATTCGCTCAATTGTTACTAGACAAGAGTCAGTGGTGAGTGGGTAGTAGTTATTGGTCGAAAAGAGGAAAGGAGGCAGGGGGGATGAGGGAGATGAGGGAGAAATTTTCTCCGCGTCCCCGCGTCCTCTTGCCTATTCCCTATTCCCTATTCCCTAGTTGATACAACTTCATCACCTGTGTCAATGGCAATCTCGATTCAACGCCCAAAGTCAGGGATGAACGATGACCACGGGATAAATGCTCAGCCGCAGCACAGCCAATCATGGCGGCGTTATCGGTACAGAATTTCAAGGGCGGAAATAGTACCCGTAGGTTATGCTCGATGGCAGCAGCTTGTAAGTTTTTTCTCAGACCGCTATTTGCCGCTACACCTCCACCAACGGCAATTGTGTCTAAACCATAGTCTAAGGCACAGGCGATCGCTCTTTTGGTGAGCGATCGCGCCACGGTTTGCTGAAAGCTAGCTGCTATGTCTGCTACTGGCACTTGTCCATGATCTTTCTCTATCTGCTGCACTAAACGCAGCACAGCCGTTTTCAAACCACTAAAACTCGCATCATACCGATGATATCCCCCACTCGGCAGGGAGATTTTTCCTTCTGGCAAGGTAAAGGCTTGGGGATTCCCCGCCTGTGCTAGCTTGTCAATAATTGGCCCACCAGGATAACCCAGCTTTAATAACCGCGCTACTTTATCAAAGGCCTCACCAGCTGCATCATCACGGGTTTCGCCAAGCGTTTCGTAGTTACCACAATCTTTGACATAGATCAAGCTTGTATGTCCGCCTGAAACAAGTAAGCTAAGAAAAGGGGGATCTAAAGTTGGCTCACTCAAATAAGTGGCACAGATGTGACCTTCGAGATGATGAACTCCCAGAAATGGTTTTTCGTGTATCATCGCCAAAGTTTTGGCAGCAGTTAAACCTACTAATAGCGCTCCTACAAGTCCAGGGGCGCAAGTAGCGGCAATGGCATCAATACTTTCCCAATCTAGTTTGGCTTGTTCCAAGGCTTGGGCGATCGCCCCATTAATTATTTCTAGGTGCTGGCGAGATGCTACTTCCGGTACCACCCCACCATACTGCTGATGGACTGGAATTTGGGAAGCAATAACACTGCTACAAACTTCACGATTATTAACAATTGCGACAGCTGTCTCATCACAACTGGTTTCTATGGCTAGGACGGTTGGCATGGGACTGGGGACTGGGGACTGGGGACTGGGGATTGGGGATTGGGGATTGGGGATT
>NZ_JCACKM010000293.1:0-4171 GCF_059505385.1 Desmonostoc vinosum | reverse complement strand
TTGTCTTGCTGTTCTCTTAATTGCTGGTTGAATCCAAATTAGTCCAAACTCCAGCCTAAGCATATATGGCTAAAAGTCTCAAACCGCTCTGGTATTCCTGTCACTCAAGAAGATTTGGAACATCCTTGGGGATTTTGGTATTGGGTATGGCGGCGTCATGTTCCCATCTCAATTGTCGAAGGCGTCAAAAAAGCAGCCTCTATGTTAAGTGCTGGCTATGCAACAATCGCCGTCCCCGGTGTTAACGCTGGCTACCGCACACCAAAAGACGAGTACGGTACACTCAATGGTAAGCCATACCTCATCCCAGACATCCAGCATTTCGCTACCAAGGGAAGACAGATTAATATTTGCTTTGACCACGACACTAACCCTGAAACAGTCAAACGAGTCAGAACCGCAATTAGCCGGATGGGTCGGTTATTAATTGCCGAAGGGTGCGAAGTGCGAGTTATAGATCTGCCAGGGCCCGAAAAAGGTGTTGATGACTTTATCGTTGCCAAAGGACAGGACGCTTTTCACGCACTGTACAATACAGCCCAACCTTTAAAGTTATGGCAAATTAAGCTATTTACACTGTTCACCTATCCGCCATCCATAGCACTAAATCAAAGATTCTTGGGACACCTACTTGTACCAGAAGGCGCAAAGTTAATCATCTTGAAAGCACCTAAGAATACAGGTAAAACACAATGGTTGTCCCTTGAGGTTGCCAAAGCCCACGAACAAGGGCGCAGAGTATTAATTATCACCCATCGTATTCAGTTAGGGCAAGCCTTATGCGATCGCTTTGGTGTGAACTACGTCACCGAAATGCGCTCTGAAGAAACTGGGGATTTGTTAGGTTATGGTGTTTGTGTAGATTCATTGCACCATGAAAGTCAGTCTCAATTCAACCCCAATGACTGGTCAAATGATGTGGTTATCATTGACGAGTGCGATCAGGTTTTCTGGCATCTTCTCAACTCACAAACAGAAGTGGCTAGGCGTCGTGTTGCCATTTTAAAGAACCTCAAGCAGTTGATTCAAAATGTTTTGGGCAGCGAACACGGGAAAATCTATTTATCAAGCGCTGACATCTCCGATTGTGATGTTAACTATATTCTTTCTCTTGCGGGAGAAATTAAAGTTAACCCGTTCGTGATCGTCAACAATTATCAGTACAATGCAGGAAAATGCTACAACTACTCTGGCAATAATCCTAAGAATTTGATTGCGGCTCTTGATAAGGCGATCGCTTCAGGCGGTCATTACTTGCTGTGCTGTTCTGCCCAGAAAGTCAAATCGAAGTGGGGGACACAAGCCCTAGAAGAACGGTTTTGTCGTAAATTCCCACATCTGCGAATCTTGCGGATTGATAGCGAGTCGGTCTCAGATCCAAACCATCCTGCATATGGCTGTATCTCTCACCTGAATGAAATCCTTACCCAGTATGACCTAGTAATAGCTTCACCAAGTTTGGAAACTGGGGTATCTATTGATATTAAAGGTCACTTTGACTCTGTTTGGGGAATATTTCAGGGAGTACAACCCGTTAACTCTGTGCGTCAAATGCTGGCTAGGTTAAGGGAGAATGTAGACCGCCATATTTGGGTGAAAGAGCGGGGGATGGGGGTTATTGGTAATGGCTCAACATCGATGGGGGCATTACTGGCTAGTCAACACACTACCACTAGAGAGAATATCGCGCTACTGTCGGCGGCGGATAATTCTGATTACAGCTGTATTGATGAAAACTTTCAGCCGGAATCTTTACAAACTTGGGCCAAGCGCAGTTGTGTGATTAATGCCCAGATGAGGCGCTATCGAGAGTCTGTACTTGCTGGGGTAGTGGATGATGGCTATACCATTATTGAAGCTGATGATATTGATTCAGATGAAACTAAGGAAGTATTGGAGGAGGTTCAGGCCGCTTCAGAGCAATTGTATAGTGCCGAGTGTCAGGCGATCGCCACAGCTGAGGAACTCACTGAAAGCCAACTTAAGAAGCTTCAAGAGCAACGGGCTAAGACCAAAACTGAACGACATCAGCAGCGCAAGGCGGAATTAGCTCGTCGCTATGAAATTGAAGTCACCCCTGATTTGGTTGCAAGAGATGATGATGGTTGGTATCCTCAACTGCGGATGCACTACTATTTGACATTGGGGCGAGAGTTTCTTACCACTCGTGATGCAAAGAGAGCCAAGTCTCAGATTGAATCAGGGGGAAATGCGGTTTGGAAGCCGGACTTTAACTCATGTCAGATGATGAGCGCGGTGTTATTGTTGGAGAGTCTGGGTATTCTGCAATTACTAACACCTGGGGAAAGGTTACGAGGGAGTGATGAGAAATTGCAGCAGTTGAAAGCATTGGCCCTCAAACATCGGTATGTTCTCAAGAACCATTTGAATGTTTCTATTAGTGAGAAACTGACTCCGATTGCGTTAGCACAAAAGTTGTTGGCCAAGATTGGGCTGAGATTAACTTATGTGGCTCGGCGAGGTTCGCGCGAGAACAGGGAGTGCGTTTATGAATTTGTCCCACCCACCGATGAGCGCAATTTGATTTTTGAACGATGGCTTAGTCGCGATGAAGCAGCTCGTCAAAATGCAAATTCTAATTTGGTGTCAGTCACTAGTAATAAAGATATACATACTCAAGTGATTGACACGACACTACAAGTCTCCCAGAATTTAGATGAAGCGGCGACAACGGAAACTCCTGCTACCACTAGCTGGAAGGGGCTAAAGCTGCAAGTCAGGCAAGGTTTAGAGAGCGTTGGCAAATTCTACCAACAGCTAGTCTCCAAACTGGGTGAGGCTGTTGGCGTAGCTGATGGTGAGCCTATGTGGAATGCTTGCCTGGGGCAGTGGCAGATCTGGGTTAACTTTGAGGATGGGTGTAAGTCTGTTGTCTGTGATTGGTTAGAGGCGGTGTAGTTAATTCGTGTCAGTCACCGATAATCAAGAATTACGTACATTCATTATTGACACGACACCGTAAGATATCTCCCAAGCTTTAGAAACGGTAGAGAAAGAGCGCTGTTGTTATTGGGGAGAGCAGGTTAAACAAATGCTCAGTACCCTGACTAGTGATAAGCGGTGGGGAGTGATGCTGGAGTTTGAGGAGATAAGCCCTGATGGGTTTGCTCGATTGCTTGTATCTGCACCTGAATGGGTAGAGTGGATGGAGTAAGTTGTTGGGTTGTGAAAGCAAGGTTTCAGAATCTCACTTCAATATTCTCAAGTTAAGAAGAATAAACCCATTTATCACTCAACAGCGTAAGAAGTAAATTGACGTTTAAACGGAGAATAAAAACCGATAACTATATCCTTATGAGGTATACCTAACTCAACTAATGTCTCGGCAACAAGTGATTCTGTACCATTATATTGAATCCATATCTTTCCATTTTGGATATCAAAATGCATTATCGGGCCAAATACCCGCTGATTACCCTGCCAACCTACATAAGCTAGTTGATAGTGGTCGTTTTCATTGTCAAAGATTAGTTCTGGCTTAATAGTATCGGTATTAGAACTGATTTGTGCATGTTCGGTTAAGAGTTGTTTGATGATTTGTCGATAGCGTTCTATTTTATCCATTGCCGAATCTCCTCCTTTTCGGGGTCATAAGTTACTAATTTAACTTGGTGACGTTGCAGCGTGCGTTGGACAAAAGCAAGCTGGAAAAAATCTAAGTAGGTTTCATGCGGAACTGCTAAATAGATAATTCGCTCTGGTTGATTTTCCTCTAATGCTAGACAGTAATTAAGATATTGACCAAGGGCTGTATGAAATTCATTGATATCAGAACCTGCAATAAAACTTTTAATTTCAACCGCTATTTTTTCGGTATCACGTTCTGCGGCAATCGCATTTTCTGCGGCTAAATCTATTTGTACTTTCACTGCATCGCTAATACGAATATATAAAGGATCGTTGGTAATTATCCACCCATCTTTGATTAAGGCGTTTTTTACCTGTTGATGGAAAACATCTTTAGCCATTAAGTCTGAAGTTTATTTTAATCGTATCTGAAATCAAACCAGATTTTAGTAAACAGGAGCATACTTAACTATTACGGCGTGGCTACGTTTACCGCCCTGCGCCATTCATTCTGCTATTAGCTTGTCATCCCAAGTATAAACCCCTATTTGACCTCTTACTCTAGAAAATCTCCCTGTTCTAT
>NZ_JCACKM010000292.1:0-4213 GCF_059505385.1 Desmonostoc vinosum | reverse complement strand
CTAATGTCCAGTTTCGTCTAGACTTAGGTAGTTTTGGGTAGGTTTTACAGAACGGCTAAGGTAAAAGCAATCAAGCTTGCACCAATAGATCGACTGCTATACAATGATTAGTCCAGTATTACCGCATGGCTTACAACCTCCACACTCTCTCCTCACTTAAACGAGTTATGGAGCTTTCCTTTATTATCATTAAATCCCATCCTAACTACCAAAACCTACGCTCTTACGGTGTTATTGCTGCCTAATTTTGTCCGAAGTATTGTTTGATCATGCTGGAAAGCATTTGCCAAATGCCTGAAGCAGTTTGAGTGAGCCTTTAATCCGAATCTGGCGCCGCAGTAGCGCCCAAACCAAATTCTGCTCTTTTGCTAGAAAACCTAACCAGGTTTGGCTATCTGCTACGATCGCCAAATCTGCCTTACCAGTATGCCCCCTTTCGACATGAACAGCGCGATTGCCAATCGTCACAGTGGCTTGATGCGCCTCTGCCCCAAAGAATGTGAAGTGATAGATTGCATTCAATCCTTTGGACTGATCGCGTTGAAACAGCAGCGGCAAGCCAAACAGAAATCCCGGAATCGATTGAGGGCGAATGCCGCTACTGACCCGCCGGATCGTTTTGTGGGGAAAACGACGGGCAACATATGCTTCTGCATCCGATCCGGGCACTACATAGATCGGTTCGAGTTTATCTTGCAAGGGTTTGACGATTTCACGGACAAACCCTTTGCGATCGCTCAAAAAAGGTGCAATGACATCTTCCCCGGCTGGGCAAGCGGCAAGGCAATAAGCGGCTTTGTAGTTGGCTTTGAAGGATAGGCTTTGCCACATGGAAGCCGACTCTGAAGCGGTCACGTTTTGGCGGTAGTCACGGGCGCTTTTGCTATCGGCGATCGTCTCTGTCCAATCGGTGAAACCGCTCATCAGCTCGCGGTAGTTGTGGGTGTAACACGCGGAAAAGTTGAAGTGACCATCGGGGGCGATCGCTCCGACTGGGCAGGCTGCAACACACAATTTGCAATCAATGCAGGGATTGAAGTTGATCGGCTGATCGTAGGCTGTTACTTCTGAATCGATGAGAATTGTGCCCAGCGAAATGAAATTTCCAAACTTAGGATGAATCACGTTTCGATGCAGCCCCATATGACCTAACCCTGCTGCCACCGCAACGGGTTTATGAGAAACGACCCAGATTTTTCCTGGAAAGCGATCCATTTCCATCGGAAACCCTGCCGATGGATACAAACCTCTCACCCCAATCTGGGTTAGCATTTTCACGATCGTGCGAGCAACTTCGTTCACTTCCTCATAGTTGGCGTGAAATTCCACATTGGCAACCGATCGCGCCGGAGTTCGCACGTTTTCCCGATTCATCCGGCAGACAATGCTAATCAGCGTTTGGGTCGGGGCAAAGGCTGCCAGGATATCTGAGCGCTGATCGACAATTGCCTCTCGATCCAGTTCCACAAATCCGACATCATCGGCTCCGGCTTCGAGACAGAGCGATCGCAGCGATTCGGCATTCAACCTAACACGGGTTTGGGCAACAGGCTGTTCGCGCCACCAGCGCACGGTAGGATGATCATCAAATTTTGTCATGAGATTTTCTCCGGGGATGGTCGTTAAGGAATTGCGATTAGCCAACAAACGCTCCTGCACAGACCGTAATCACTTGCCCCGTCATGCCACTTGCTGCATCAGAAGCCAAGAATGCTGCTGTAGAAGCCGTTTCAGCCACAGAAATAGGGCGACCCAGCGGCGGCAGTGACATCGGCGGCATCTCACCAAAAATCCGGCTTTGCCCTGCCATCGTTTCTTGAATGGTGCGGGTTTCTGGCATTGCCGATCCTCGGACACAGTTGACGCGCACCCCAGCTCGACCAAACTCCCCCGCCAGCGATCGCGTCATTGCTTCAATCGCGCCACAGGTTGCGCTAATGCCTGCCATGTTGGCTGCCGTCATGCCGCTTAGCGTGGCAGAGAGGGTGACGATCGAGCCACTCCCTTGCTGCATCATCTGCACTCCAACGGTGCGGGAGGTGAGAAACGTAGAACCCAAAATAATCTGCAACGGCTTCAGAAATTGACTCAGTTCAACCTTCGTTGAGGGTTCGGGATAGCCCAAATCTACGGGTCGCCCCCCAATGCCATTAAAAACCGCATCGATTGAGCCTGCTGTAGCTGCAACTCGATTCACATAATCAGTTACGGCAATCGGATCAGTGGCATCCACCACATCTGCCTTAGCGATACCACCCTCATCAGTGATCTGCCTGACCAATGTTTTCAGAGCCTCAGCATTGCGCCCCGATAGCCACACCTGAGCGCCTTCCCGGGCAAACTTACGGGCAACTTCACTGGCGATCGCACCCGTTGCCGCGAACACCAAAACGTTTTTAGAGGACAAAAGCATCGAGAAACTCCTAACTGACAACTTAAATCTAAACACTGTTTAGAATCTGAACACTACTAAGATGCGATAAAATCTAAACAATGTCAAGATCTAATTTTGAGTTCTACCTGTGCTGTCCAAAACCTCGAAAAAATCAGATGCTTATCATCACGGCAACCTTCGCCTGGCATTGCTAGAGGCGGCACGGGCAGTCATGGAAGAATCGGGTATTGAATCGCTCACCTTGCGGGAAGTGGCTCGACGGGCTGGAGTTAGCCCTGGTGCGCCGTATCATCACTTCAAGGATAAAGCTGACCTGATTCGCGAACTGGTTTTGGACGGGTTTCAAAACCTCGATCGCGCTTCTCAGGCAGCTCTACAGGGAAAAACGACTCCCCAGGAAAAATTGCAGGCGATCGGTGTTACCTATGTCATGTATGCAGTGCAACATCCAGATCAGTTTCGCCTGATGTTTCGCCCTGAGATGGGTTCCCCACTAGAAGATGAAAACCCAACCTGTACGCCAGTTTTCCGATTGTTGCTAGAGGTCATTGATGAGTTTCATTTGGTGGAACGCGATCGTAATACAGCAGCGATTTCAATTTGGAGTTTGGTACATGGACTGGCCTCACTGTTAGTTGATGGTCCACTACACTCGATGACGGCTGATCTTAAGACGGTTCATGCACTGGCTGTTCAGGTGACAGGTGCGATCAACTTGGCTGACTTCAAATTAAATGATGAAATACCCCAATCATGAATTCAGGATGCAAGTTATTTTTAGGCACAACTAAGATAATTGTGCCTAAAAATAATTAAATTTTTCGGTTACTGGATTTCATCAAAATTGCTAAATTATATGAAACCCTTTTCTAACATTCCGTTCTAGTCAACTATTGTTTTGTATTTAGCATATGCGTAGCTTGTGGCCGCTCCAATACCAACCCCAAGAAATGCAGAAGCAACTGTTATAATAGAACCGCTTACTTCCATAAGGAGAATATGCATAATACCGCCTTGAATATTAAGGTCTTTTTCAGACAGATCTTTTAAGTAACTTTCAGAATCAGAAAATAGATCAGAGCCAGCAGTATGCAAGGTAGAAATTGTGATTTGAGACATTTCCAAATTATCCTAGTTAAATAAACTACAGTTGTTAGCCAAATCAAGTATTTGAATTGTGGCTAATAAACTTCTCATGAAAAACTTGGATAATTTTGCCGATATCATCAATTTTAAACGACCTTTATTGATACTGTTTAGGCAGTTATTCTCGGAAAAATCCCAGTCAAAACAATTCAAAATTCGCGCATTATCAATTCAAAATTACAATCAGTAGGGGCTTGAACCCACCACTGTCTTGCAAAGTTTCCTGCGGAAATACAGAAATGGTGGGAAATTATCATGAGTGCTTATCTGATGGTAAGTCTTCACTCTCAAGTTTTGAACAATCAACCCCAACTAGGGGGAAAAAAATCTAAAAAAAAGTCCAATTAAGGGCTACAAATCCGGTTGATGACTTAGTACAACAAGTGCGATCGCGCATCATCAAGCATCATGTTTGAGTTTGGTCGCCATAAAGGGGAGTTCCCTTTAATCAACAGAATTACGATCGCATTCTACTCGGCTCAAAAATTCGTCCAGCACCTGCAGAAACCTTTCTGTTTCTTCCAAATGAGGCATGTGAGAACTATTTTCAAACAGTATCCACTCTGAATCAGAAATGCCTTGCTTTAATTTTTCTACACAAGCTGGGGTTACTTCATCATAAGCTGTTCCATATATAACTTGCATAATTAGGGCGGGCAAGATGCCCACCCC
>NZ_JCACKM010000291.1:0-4232 GCF_059505385.1 Desmonostoc vinosum | reverse complement strand
GGACTGGGGACTGGGGACTGGGGACTGGGGACTGGGGACTGGGGACTGGGGAAGAGATACAGCAGATTGTGGGTAAATGAGGTATAACAAAAGACTTTTAACCCTGTTCCTCCGCAGTCGCTTCACTTGGGGAAACCCCAAGACCGCGCTGCTCTCTGTTAAGCGTTCCCTAGTTGACAGGAACCTCAACGTTACTCATCAGTCTATACACAGAGCAATCTTAAAAGGAGAAACGCTATATTTGTTACTCCAATAGGATTACCATATATACTTGATATTTGTCACAACCAATGCTCAACACATAATAGCTGCTCGCCAGCAAAGGATGTAAAGTAAAAACTTAATATCCAAGCATTAACTACTACAACCTTTTTGAAATTTTATGTCGGCAAAGTTAAAATTTCTTTTGATTTTAATACTGAGTATCTTTGCCACTGCTGCTGCGGGAGTTTATCTTACTCAGTACCAGCAATTTGCACCATCTGTTGAGACTAGTAACGGACAAACTCAGCAGATGGATGTAGTGCATCAATCTCAGTCAGATATTTTGGCATTTCCAGAGCGTTCCAATTATCAAAGCATACCTTTAGAAAGTTTGAGTTCTTCGCTTCAAGGTAGCGATCCTGCTACCCTAGCTCTCAATGCTTTTGATGAGTTGGTATCAGGGAGTGGTACGCGAAAGGTAGAGGTAGTCTATCCACAACGTAATCAAGCTTTAGTGACGATTACGCAAATCAAGCAGAGTTCTAAATTACTTGGTACTATTAGATACCGAGTACAGATGACCACATTCGGGCGATCGCTTTTAGTTAGTTCACCTCCAGTTTGGCAGATTGTTTGGGCCGGCTCCCAAAAGCAATGCTGGGCTGGGAACCGCACCCACGCAAAGTTTAACCAGAATTGTCATTAGTCAGTTGTCCTTTGTTAGTTACCAATGACTAATGACTAATGACTAATGACTAATATCAAATATCGCCGCGAATTTCTTCTACAACGCCATCACGCAGAACGATTTCTACTTGCATTTTGCTAATCAAGTTATCACCTGTTTCTACGCGGAAAAAGCCTTCCATTTGAAACTGGTTAACTTCTTGGTCTAACTGGAGTAGCTGCACTTGCTGGAGGTTTTGCAGCAATTGATTTTTCTGCTCTAGCAGTTCACTCTTTTTTTGATTAACTTGTAGTTGAATATTGTCGATTTGTTGAAGAGTCTGAGGGCCAGGTGGTTGCAGACTCTGCTTTTGAATTGCAGTAATCGCTCTTTGTCCTTCTACCTCGAGCTGTTGCAGTTGCTGATCAAGTTGATTAATTTGCGCTTGCAGTTGCTGTTGCACTTCCTCCTTCCAGAGGGGAGTGACTATGACTTTGACATTAACTACACGCTTTAAAAGCAATTGAGCTTTGGAGACATCCATAAAAGTTTCACGTTCACTCTATGAGTTAGCAAGTGGAATTATCAAGCAAACATGCTGTTAATAATATCGCGATAGCGTTCCATCACAACATGTCGGCGGATTTTCAGCGTTTGGGTCATCATGCCGTTTTCAATGGAAAACGGTTCTAGAATTAGTTTGAAGGGGCCAATGCGATCGTCTGGTCGATAACCTGGACGGTTTTGCACTTCCCGAATTAATTCTTGCCGAAATAAATCCTGGACTATTCTACTCTCTAGATCAATGACGGTGGTGGATTCTGAGCGAGGAATTTTAGTTTCTGATGAAACGGCTTCTGGAAGACGCAGTTGTATATTTTGATCTGCAAGCCATGTTTGCAAAACTTCGAGGTTGGGGACGATTAAAGCACCAAGAGAGCGCTGATCTTGTCCAAGGAGTGTAATTTGATCTATGAAGGGCGATCGCAAACAGGCGTCTTCAATTGGCTGTGGTTCGATGTTTTCTCCGTTAGTTAAGACAATTGTATCTTTGGCTCTGCCAGTTAGCACTAAGTCGTTTTGCGCTGATACCCAACCCAAATCACCACTATCAAACCAACCTTCACTATCAATTGCTTTGGCTGTTGCTTCTGGGTTTTGGTAATATCCTTGCATAATCTGTGGCCCCTTCAACAAAACTAAGCCGCGATTTCCTACAGGCAAAGAGGCTTTTGTCTCAGAGTCTACGATTTTAATCTGTGTGCCGGGTATTGGTTGTCCCGCAGAACCGCGCAAGTTACGCCAAGGACGACGTGCATGAGTGACGGGAGAAGTTTCTGTCAAGCCGTAACCCTGCAAAATCTCTACACCAGTAATTTCAAAAAAGTTGTCTATGTGTTTTGGTAACGCACCACCACCGCTAATTACTTGCTGTATTCGTCCTCCTGTAGCTTCCTTGACCTTGGCATATACTAGTTTTTCTCCCAAGATATGGAAAGGAAGCAAAGCATAGGCTTGGATTTGCGCTGCTAATCGCTCGATAACTGAAGAATTAAGATGATCTAAACTCAATCCTTGGGCAATTCGCCGCGCTTTAATATATTTCTCGCTCATCCCCAGTAAAAATTTGATCAGGCGTTGCTTGCTAGCTGGTTGTTCGCGGAACTGTTTTTGCACTCCTTCATAAATCGATTCCCACAGCCGTGGTACACCCACCATGTAATGTGGTTGATATTTTCGCAAATCCTGTTTGACAGAACGCAAGTTAGTATAAAATTGTGTACAACCTTGAGAAATTAAGAAATACTCACAACTGCGTTCGTAACTATGCCAGCTAGGCAGGATGCTGAGAACGATGTCTCCGGCTTTTGGTTGCAGAACTGAACCCAGCGCCCTGACTTGGTGCATCAAATTGCCATAAGAAAGCATCACACCTTTGGGTTTCCCCGTAGTTCCAGAGGTGTAAATTAGTGTTGCCAAATCGTTGAGGCTTTGCTTGACTGGTGTAAAAGTATGGTTGCTACCAATATCTATCAACTGGGAAAAGTTAAATATCTTGAGAGTTTCCTCTGTTGGTGGTGCTTCATCTGAAAGTAAAATCACTAATTGGATGGGTAGCTCGTTGAAACAAGATGCTTCGCCACTGCGGAGTTTGTTCAGCGTTTTTAAATCTTCAACTACTAAAGCTGTGCTACCACTATCAGCGATAATGAATAGTAACTCTTCGCGCTCGGCTTGTGAACTCCGCACTGCATCAGCCGTACCAGCCGCCATTATACCCTGATCGGCGATAAACCACCGAGGACTATTGTCAGCAATTAAAGAAATGCGATCGCCTACTTTCACACCCAAAGCCTGTAACCCGGAAGCAAACAGTTGAATTTGCTGTGCTAGTTGACTATAAGTAACTACTACCTCTGGTTTGGCATGAGGATTATGAAGCGCAACAATATTACCAAACTGCTTTGCTGCTAAAGGCCAAATTTCTGGTAAGGATTCTACATTTGTATAGTCTACTAAACGTTTTAGTGCCTGACGTTCTCGCTCAGTAATATTAGATAAAAAAGCAGAATCTGGTGAAATTTTTGACATAATACCTTACCCAAATTACTCTGTAAAAACTTGCATCAATATCCACATTGCCTTTAATACAAGACGATTCTCAAAATTTAACGCTCATCTTTACAAAAATTTATGTTAAGATTTGTTCAAGGAAAGCGCAAGTCAAAAAATTCTGGCTACCAATTGTACATACTATGCTGTAGCCATGAACTGTTAACACCTATTCTTTACAGGAGGTGATTATATATGGTTCTAATAGATATTGCATTGTTAATGTTGATTAGTACGGTTGCGTGTCTAATATTGCCTAAGTTTTTATCTATTCTGTTAGCTGCTAAAACTTCAAAACCGCAAACAATCAGGATAGGAATTACAAGTTTTCCCTACTGTACAGCTTACGCATTGACAGGTAGTCAAGGCTGTAAATTCAGCCCTAATTTCTGTGATAAATGTTCTCCAAACTGAGAGACTATTAAATAATTCGTAATTCGTAATTCGTAATTCGTAATGACGCTCGTACCTCGCTACCGCTGACGCTTGAGGACTCGCTACCGCTTCGCTAACGCTAACGTAATTCGTAATTCGTAATTCGTAATGACGCTCGTACCGACGCTCGTTCGCCTTTGGCGTCTCCCCTTGGGAGATGACTCGCTCTAAGCGAAGCTATGCCGCAGGCTTTACGCTAACGCTAACGTAATTAAGTTTTGTAATGGGGATTTAGCACAAAGTCACCAGGGGGTTTCCTGATGTAATAAGTTTTCTTGTGGGGTGGGTCGTAAAGCCATTGGTGTCAACTTAA